>JABSPQ010000126.1 GCA_013214205.1 Flavobacteriales bacterium | reverse complement strand
GTCATTAGATGTAGCATTCAATGAAGACCTCAATAGAAAAGGTAACGCGTCCCAAAATTTTTCATTGATTAACAAAATAGCGCTAAACCTTGCCAAGCAAGAGAAAACTTGTAAAATGGGAATTCAGTCCAAAAGAAAAAAAGCAGGTTGGGACAATCAATATCTCGAAATTCTACTAAAAATTTAAATGCGTTTGCCCTGTCATCTTATACGCTCTTCCATAAAAATGGATTAATTCAAATTTCATACTTCAATAATTTGAGTTTTTTTCAGAATAAAAAGATAAATAAAAGCACTTTGTAGCAGCATTATTCTGTTTTCGGAATTTTTAACCTAATAATCTGTAAAATATAGGCGTAAATAATGGTTCGATTGTGGTAATTATAGAATAAAGTTCTTAATACGCTTCATTTTCCATTATAAGTAAAAAATAATTCTATATCTAAATTTTATTCAGTGAATTTCTTTAAATAATTGATATTGAGGCTAAAACGCACTACTTTTCATCCAACGATCAGACATTCAAGGGATTAATCTTTTATTGGAGGCAACCTATTAGTAATTGTTGCGACTAAGTACAGCATTCGTACTTAAATAACATAAAGCAACACAGCTCCTTAGGTGTTGTAATTGGTGGGGTATTTTAAGTTTTGTGGCATATATATTAAGACAATGATATTATCTCAAGCAAGCAGCTTAGTACATCAAGGTATATTCTTAAAACGTTTTTCGTTTTTAAGCAAAATAATAGTGCTTTTTGCTCTACTCTCGCTTTCAGTTTCAACGACATTTTCTCAGGTTAAAAACAGCTATTGCATGGCCGACTATACAGACAGATATGGTTTGGCAGGAGATTTAGTGCCAATTGATGCAATGGGCGGTGCATGCGCTGGGAGTTTTGGAACCGAAACTTTAGGGTCGTGTGTTGATAATGAAACATACTCATTCGATAAAGATTGCGGTTTCGAAGCGGATGGTGGCAATGTTGATTGTAATCAGGATTATACAATCGAAATGTATTTTATGTTCGACGATGCCATGAACTGGAATCGAATTATTTCGTGGAACGACGACGATAACGGACTGTATAGCTGTGCCGACGGAACTTGCTATGACATGTGGGATGGAGGCAGCAATACTTCTGGCGTTTTTGCTCCTGACGAATGGATCAATTTGGTGGCTACCAGAACGGCGGGTGGTGAATTTAATTTGTGGGTTGATGGTAATTTAGAACTGACTTTTAATGATGGCATGAACGATGCATGTGGAACAGATTTGGTGTTTTTTGCAGATGTAGGAGGTGGTGTAGAGAAAGAGGCAAGTTCTGGTAGAGTTGCATTTTTAAGTGTAGACCAAGGTATAATGCCCAACAGCGAGATTGAAGATAGAGCCGATTGTCAACCCTGCTGCGATTGCGGACCCGTAATGTGCGAATTAGAAGCAACCGAACTCATGTGCGCAGGCGATTCGGATAGCGACATAGAGCTTACAATTAGAAGAGGAGGGCCAGATTATGATGTGGCTTGGAGTAGTTTCGGAATGAATGAGAACAATACTACCACAACTTCATTTATCGAATCGGGAACTCCAGCAGGAACATACACCGTAACAGTTTCCGATGCTGCATTCTCTGCAACATGCGAAGTAACAATCGACGATCCAATTCAGCTGGTTATTTCCGAAGCTCATGTAAACGAAACATCATGTGGTGCTCCTGGAACTTCCGATGGAAGCATAGATATTACTTGGGAAAGTGGCGGAACCTATAACGATATATTAACACCAATAACTTATAATTCTGCTGGTGGCACTATTGTGGGAAAAGATGTTACTTCCTTTCCAGTTACAGTTGCACTTTCGCAGGCTATAATAGACGAACGGGCAATTACAGAAGTATGTATAGATGTAACTGCACCAAAAGGAGAAGTTATAACCTATGTGCTTACCGATCCTTCTGGAGGTAATTCTTTAACACTTCGAGGAACATCGGGAGGAATGAATGAAGCTGGTGTTACCAATATGTGTTTTGATGTAACCGCTGTGGATGGTCCAATTTCTGCGGCAGGAGAGCCTTATACTGGATTTTTTGAGCCGGCAGGTGGAGCGCTTGATAATCCAACAGGCCCTTTAGTAGGAGGTACAGCAAGCGGCGATTGGAATTTGGTAATTGGCAACACCGATATGAATGATGCTACGCTTAATAGTTGGAGCATGACAATTAATGATCTAACTCCCGGAGCAGGCCCGCCAAATTATTTGTGGAGCAATGGAGCTACAACCGAAGATCTAACAGGTTTAACGGGTTCAAATGGTTTTATAACCTACACAGTAACGGCTACCGACGACAACATGTGCACCGTTTCTCAAGAAATAGATATCTGGTGTCCTGTGCCACCAAGTTGTAACATTGTAATAGATGCTCAACCAAGTTGTGCTGGTATTTGCGATGGAGAGGCTACGCTTATAGTAAACTTTGGAAGTAGTCCGCCTTTTACGGTATTGTGGGACAGCGGAGAAATGGGAACCGTATCGGCCGCGGCTACAGGTACAGCTGTTTCCGAAACACAGGCCTTTGCTATTTGCGGAGGTGCTTTTACGGTAAGTGTTACCGACAACGACGGAGTGGTTGGAACTTGTAGCACTACCATGCCCGAGCCTGACGCCGTTATAGCTGCTATCACAAATTTTACCGACCCGCTTTGTAATGGTTCAACCGATGGAAATATCGAAGTAACTTATGGAGGAGGTACATCTAGCTACGAAATAAATTGGTCTTCTTCCGCTGCCAACATGGGCTTATCTGCTGGTACCAATACCGAAAATAATTTAAGCGACGGAACATATACAGTGGTAATTACAGATGCAAGTAATTGTACGGTAAGTGCAGAACATACTTTGAATGAACCAACTGCAGTAACAGTTACTGCCGATGGAACCGACCCTACTTGTTTTGGTTTCAGCGATGGTACAGTAACGGCAATTACAACAGGCGGCACATCGGGCTATGTATATTCGTGGACTTCGCTCGGAACAGATCAAAATTACATTGGGGTTGTGTCTTCAGGAACATATACAGTAATATCTACAGATATAAACGGCTGTACAGCAACAGATCAGTTTCAGTTATTCGATCCAACCTTGTTAACAGCCAGTATAAGTGGTCAAGCAGATCCGCTATGTAATGGAGAATCTAACGGAGAAATGACGGCAAATGGTTTGGGCGGAACAGAAGCCGGAATGTACAATTATGTTTGGAGTGCTGCTTTTCAAACCGATCAAACGGTAACAAATTTATTGGGCGCTACAAATTATACGGTAACTGTTACCGACGACAACAACTGTACTGCCACGGCAACCGATATTTTGGTTGATCCGGCTGCAATAGTCGCTTCAAGTGGATCAACACCTTCTATTTGTGGATTACCAAATGGTTCGGCATGGATAGATTCATCCGCCAGCCCAATAACGGGGGGAGTACCTCCATTCACGCTTTTATGGGAAGCTGCTGCAGGTGGTGGCACAAATTATTTGGCTAATAGGCTCTCCACTGGCAATTATGCTGTAACAATTACAGATGCTAATAATTGCGAATTAGAGGTAATTGTGAATGTAATAGACCCTTCGGCTGCTGTGGTAAATTGGACCATTTACCAAGAAATAGTAACATGTAATGGATTTACCGATGCATTTGCAGAAATTGAAATTGTTTCTGGTAGTGGCGATTTTTCAATAGCATGGTCGGCAGGTACGCCCGTTGGAGGAACATCTGGTGTAACAACAGGTCTTTATTCTTCAACTGGAGTTGGTGTAGCGGATTCGCCTTTAGAGGTAGTTGTAACCGACGATAACGGCTGTACAACCATATTAAGTTTACCAATTACGGAACCAGGTGTAATAGACGTAACCACCAGTTCTACTAATCCGCTTTGTTTTGGAGTGGCATCTTTAGGCACGCTACAAGCAACTACAATTGGCGGCACTGGCGACCCAACGCTCTATCTTTATCAATGGGATAATTCTTTAACTGTAGGAGCAGATCATGTTGGCACAGTGGCTGTAACTGGCACTGTAAATTATGTTATTGAGGTAACCGACGACAATGGTTGTACTGGCACAGCAACCGATCAATTGGTTGAGCCAACACCAGTAGTTTCGGCAATTAGTAAAGTTGACGCCACTTGTTTTGAAAGTTGTGATGGAACTGTTGATTTGGAAACTCCAACAGGAGGTACAGGTGGTTCCTATACTTTTTTGTGGTCGCCAGACGGGGAGACTTCGGAAGATTTAATTGATAAATGCGAAGCAACCTACAGCGTTACAGTTTACGATGGCAACTTGTGTACAGCCATCTATTCAATAGATTTAGTTGATCCTACACCCGTGGTTGCGAGTGCAGCTACCGACAGAAATGCTACGTGCGACGCCACTTGTTTTAATGGTGACATATCTGCCTCGGGAAGTGGAGGAACAGGCGGGTACACTTTTTTATGGGATGCTGCCGCTGGAGGTGTTACGGATGACGCGGTAATAGGCGTAAACAATCAGACTTATTGCGTGTCTATTTACGACGACTACATGTGTAGAGATTCTACTTGTACCGAAGTGCTAGGATATCCGAGTCATACTTGGATAGATACAATTGTTGATGTATTGTGTTATGGAAACACCACTGGTTCCATAGATTTATCTTTGGATATTATTGGCAATGGTGCTCCATTTACATTCGAGTGGGATGCAGCCAATCCGTCTGCTATTACAGATTCTATTGGAACCAATTTATTGGCAGGTACATACACGGTAACGATATCGGATGTGTTAGAAGAAACATTTATTAGAACCTACATCATAACAGAACCAACTGCACCACTTTTAACTTTTTGTAGCGGAACCGCTCCCTTGTGTTACAATGATACCAACGGTTTTGTTTCCAATATTGCCGAAGGAGGCACCATTCCGTATACGTATTTGTGGAACACGGGATCCATTCAAACGAGTCCTACAGATTTAGGAGCGGGCACTTACCAAGTGGAAGTAACCGACAACAATGGCTGTACAATAACATGTAGTCATATACTTGTAGATCCGGCAGAACTAACCGTTACATTAAGTGGCAATAAGCCTTCCGAATGTGGTACTGCTAATGGAGAGTTAACTGCTAATCCTTTGGGTGGTACAGGAGCCTATAGCTATCGTTGGTTGTCTGCAATTAACGACGATGTTGTTTCGCCCAACAACTTATCCAACGGTATAAATAGGGTAACAGTAACAGACGATAACGGTTGTACCGCAATGGCCCAAGACGAATTAATTGATCCGAATGCACCAATTATTACTATTGTTATAGATCAGCATGTGCAGTGTAATAGTGGCAACGACGGACAAGTAACTATAAATATTTCGGGCGGAGATGCTCCTTACAATTACCTTTGGACATCTGGAAATTCTGATGCTGGTGTTGTGGTAGGAGATTATACAGAAGGTTCGTTATTTATGGGCGAGGTTTCGGTTACGGTTACCGATGCGCAGAGTTGTGTTACCGTTAAAGATACTTTGATAGATGAACCAACTTTGTTAACCACAAGAATAACCAGTGGAGTAATACTTTGTTATGGTTATGAAACGGCTCAAATTCACATTACAGGAATTGGCGGAACTGAACCATATACTTTTTTATGGGACGACACCGACGCCACGGCAACCGATACCGTGTTTAAATTAGGAACGGGAACGTATAATGTTATTGTAACTGACGACAATGATTGCAGCACAACCAATTCTACTTTTATTGATCCGTTAACACCCATTGTGGCCAATTTAAGCCACGATACGGTTACTTGCTACGAAGCTTGCGATGGCAATTTATATGCATCGGCAACGGGTGGTACAAGCAATTTTACATACAAATGGTTTTTCCCAAATCCCGATTCGTTAACCACACCAAGTGTTTTTAGCAGTATTTGTGGCAACAACCAAAATGACAGCACTTATTGGGTAATAGTAAAAGATGAGAACTTATGTTTTTCCGATACCATTTTTAAGGATGTTATCCGACCCGATTTAATTAGAGCGCATATTCAAATAGACGGTGCGGCTACGGGTTCAACACCTTTTGAAGTTGTGCTGGTAGATTCAAGCTATGGCAATTACTACAACACATGGTCGTGGACGATAGATGAGGTTTATGAAGGCACAAATATCGATACCATTTTATACACATTTGAAACACGAAAAACTAGATCGTTCGAGGTTGTATTGCGAGCATCTAGAGATGGTTTTTGCGAACATGAAGACGTTACTTATATTGTGGTAGAGGCTAATTCGTCTATTACAATACCCGATGTGTTTACCCCTAATGGCGACGATTACAACGATAAATTTATGGTAACACCTATAAATATATGCGAGCTTAATGGACGGATATTTAACAGATGGGGCGAGAAATTGCATGAATGGGATGGAGTAGAAACTGGTTGGGACGGCAGAACTTTATCGGGCGAAGAAGTGCCAGATGGCGTGTACTTTTATTTGATAGATGCTAAAGGTTGCGACGATGAAGAGTACTTTGGCAACAAGGGAACCGTTACAATAATTAGGTAAACAGTCAGTCTAACTTATTTAAAACACCCCAATCTACAAAAGGGAAAATATTTAGCGGCAAAGGCCCTTCATTAAAAACAGTAACCTGCTTTACTTGTCGTACGTAAACAACAACATCTTTTGTGTCATAAGTATACTGATCGTCCTTCAACTTTAACAAAAGCCTATTTGGATGCTTTGAGCCAGCATCTGGAACAAACAAAAACCAATTCCGATCATTTTTAATCGTTATTCTTTCTGTAATAATTCCGTTACAGGGCAGCATGGTAGCAATGGTTCCAACATTTTTAAGGGCATGCAAGCTAAATGGATGATCGAGGATTTCGGTTAAATCAAATGTTATGTTATCGCTGCCAACTAACGAATCCCACCCACTAGGAGAGAGGTCTATTCTACTCAATCTAAATGCTAAAAACGGAATAATATACAAGCCGCTAAAAGCCGCTTTTTCTACCACAAAAATGGATTGGGATGGGCCAAAAACTATTGAATAAACAAAATATTCGATGAAGAAAAATCCGCAGAAAAGAGCGACTAAAGAAACGTTGAGACGTTCTAGATTAAGTAATTTTTGATTGGCATAAGCGCCCGAATTATTCAAGGAATTGTTAAGGATAGAACCCCAATAATACAAGCCAGCCAACTCGGCAAACACGCTGATAAACCACAATGCACCACTTTCCGAATAAATCAACCCGAAATCGTAAACGCCATGAAGCACACATGCCAAAAGGAAATATTTTATGAGCGTTAAAACCAAGCCACCTTTCTTATTGTTAAACTTGGCGACAACAAATCCATAAACGGCAATACAGCTACAAATCATATGCCCCAGCACACAAACGATGGCTCTTGTGCTAATTATTTCTAAACCATGCTTAGAAAAATACATGATGTTTTCGGTAAAGGAAAACGCCAATGCACAAGCCATTGCAGCGAAAATATAATCCATAGGCTTGTTGAACCAATTGGGTTTAATTTTTAAAAGAAGCAGGATGGGCAGCAACTTTGTGAGCTCTTCTATTAAGCCAATACCGAAAATAGAATAGGTTAAATCATTTATAAAAGAGCCTTCAAAGCCAAATCCGAGAGCGGTGTACAAGTCGTATAACATTAAACAAGGTACATCTGCCACACAAGCTAAAAAGAAGCAAGTAACCACAAGCGAAACTGTGATGTTTACCAATTTGTTGAGTTGAGCCATGTAATACAGCCACATTAAAACCACCAAAACAGCCCCAATTAATACCATCCACGATGCGCCGCTGTACATGTGTTTGGGAATGGTAATAAAATATTTAAGATAGTCGCCGCGCCAAAAGTAAATGTAGCGCTCTAAGGTTGGCGAAATAATCCCGTTTAAAAGCGGTTCATTTAAAAGATCCGAAATCTTGTCATAACTACCATGTCTTAGATAAATTTGATAGAGTTCTTCTAAGGCAATTTGTTTAAACTCATCGTTAACAACTTCTTGCTGAAAGTATTTTTCGGCTGTGTCAAATGCTTCAATATCTAAGGCAGCCATGCCTAGTAAAAGATTTTTGCCTGGAAAATTATCATCCGAAATTGAGTCGAGAAAGAACTTAGTGTCTACCGCTCTATTCAAATAAATATCGAGGGCAGCCCTGCCAAATAATCCATGATTTCGGAGTTGAGCATCACTAGAATTCCTCCATCTAGCATCTCTATCTGGTGGAAAAGCATCCTGTTTTCGAAGTCGGAACTGCATAAACTGCCGCTCCTTTTTGTCGGCATTGTACCACTCTTTTGCAAAAGCAAATTGGTAACTGCTGTTTAAAGAGTCTGCCTTTAAAAGCTCCGCATAAGCCTCACAAGCAGGTACGCCTTCTTGGTAGGTTTGAGCAAACTCAAATTGCTCTGCGTTCGATTCAAATTGCTTATTGGGAACAAAGAAGTGGGTAGCTAAAAAGGGCAGAATAATTATTCCGGCTGCGGACAAATATAATTTAATGCGCCTGCTCATCTGTAGGTTATTCTAAAACCAATCGGTGTTCTCCTTTTTTCCTAAAACCGAATCCTCCTCTATAAAAATCATATTCAATAGTGCCATATCCTTCAGGCATTTGTGAGTGGAATTTGAATTCTAAAGATCTCAAGTAAACGTCGTGTTGAAATTGATCACCTTCCAATAAATAAACCACCAAACCCCAACGGTAAATTTTATATTCAGGATCGGTACCAACAATTTTATAATATTCGTGGTTCACCTTGTCCGAAGCTAAAATGTTATTAAAAAGGAGAAAAAGAAAAACCAAAACTCCACCTACGCCAACAATATTAAATGTGAGGAAGAAAGGGATGTTTAATTTTTCCTTGCTGTATTCAACCTTGTGAATTATGAAGTAAACAAGACATCCAAAAGCTGCAAAAATTCCATATAAAGTTAAAATGCCCCAATTGGTAATTACGATAGAACTAGATAAACCAAAAATGGAAACAAGAGACAAGAGCAAGCCAACGCACATCGTTACAATTAGCATGATGGTACCTTTGGTTAATTTTACTTCTGGCTTCTTTTTTCTTTTTAGTTTTGCTGGGTTAGGTCGTGCTGCTTTAGGTGCTACTCGCCCCTTACTTGGTGGTTGTGCCATTAATTGGTTTGGTTATTTGGTTTGTAATTAATGCCCGAAATTACCCTTTATTCGCTCAGGTTCAGACAAGTATTTATTATAATAAATATTTCTAAACTCGTTAATGCATGATTGTAAGCGATTAACGATTATTTTTAATCCGTAAGAAAAAGGATGTTATCCTTTCTTAAGTCCGTTGTTATTGGTCTTTGTCCAAGATCCACGGTTAAACTGAGTCGATAATTTTTTATTGATGTAATCCTTTTGCTCCATCAACGCCTGATATTCCATGGTTCTCCCATCAAAATATTTTGTGTTAATTCCGTTGTAGTACGACAGGTCTTTCGACATATTTACCGGGTCTAAAACATCTCCTGCTCTAACATGAAACATGAATTCAACAACGTTCCTTTTATTGTTTCCTTCACTTTGTAATCGCGCATCTTTAAACATGGTGACCAGCTTTTTCTTCTTTCTTTTCAAGTTATTTTTAACCTGATTTTTGCTTACCTGAGTAAATAAATCACGCGCAGCATAATGTCGGCTATCCATGTATTCTGGCGCTTTAAACTTTAATGCTTTCCCTTTAAAAACACCATTTTTTCTATCCTTATAAGCCTCTTTAATTTCTTTTTTATCCGATCGGTCAATGTCTCTGGCAATGTTTTGTACCTGGTAATAAATTTTTGTTTTACTAGCTGGTACAGAAACAGGATTTCGAATTGGTAAGCCCAGTTCATTCGATAATTTCACCAGCTGTTCTGTATAAGATCGGTAAAACCAAAGCGAATCGTGGTGATTAGTAAGGTGCGTTACCTTTGGGCCAATAACAGGATGTTTAAGCAACAAATTAATCTGACGTTTAAGTTCGCTATAAATAGCTGCTGGTTTTGCGTTGCTATTTAAATGTCGGTAGTCTACAAACCTCTTTTGTCCTTTTTTTCCCGTTAAAATGGCATCTAAGCCAGCGGTCTCCTTTAGGGGTTTACCAGACGTTATAGTTAAGTGAATTCCTATTTCGAAGTTTTCGTTAATGCCCTTAGTTTCATTAATTAACTTAAGTGCATTTCTTACGCTTTTCGCTCCATTCTTGCCATAATTAGCAAACGATTCAACAGAATTTACAATTCCATTTTTAACAAGATTTATTACTGCTTCGTTGATTTTTGGTACTACACCATAATCATCTGTGGTTAATAGAAGATTTGTTTTCATTTTTCGAATTGATTTTAAGGTTAAAATACGAACTAGGAAGGTATATAAAATGCTTATACAAAACACATTGAGGTGTGTTTTGTGCAAGGTACTGCGTTTAGTTCAATCAAAAATCGACCTGAAAAATCAAGTGATTTATTTAGATTATTAAATACCGCATATATGAAAATAGCTTAAGAATCGGTCAATATCAACTGAGGTATCGATTATGGTTGATGTCAATTTAAAAAGAACTTTAAAATGAATAAAACAGAAGTATATTCTACTAATAATGAAAAAAGCATAATAAAAAGGCTAATAAAAGGCAACCTTTTGTAAGTTTACCCGACTAAATGTAAGGAGCTTAGTTTTTTTCAAAGGTTTTCAGGTTGGGTTAATAGATATATAAGTGATTTGCTTTCGTAGGGGAGCGATAAATTATTCAAAATATGAAAGCAGTTAATCAGTCAATTAGGCTAATCAGTCTAATGTTATTTATTTCAAGTTTTGCAGGTATTAATCAATTGTATGCACAAGCGAATACACATATTGTAGTTCTATCTATTACCAATGGTGCTACTCCTGGCATTGTCAACAACTTGATTACAACTGATCCATTTTATCCTACTGCTGGTTTTACGGTTGGAGAACAAGCGCTGATTATTCAAATGAAAGGTGCTACGGTTGTTGAAACCAATGGTCCTGGTTATGGTTCAGTTACAAATTATGGCAACGCAGGTACTTGGGAGTTTGCTACTGTATTGTCTGTTACGGCAACTACTGTTGAGTTAGATGTAGATGTGTCGGACTATGATATAACCAAAAACGTTCAATTGGTATCAGTTCCTCCGCAAGCTGGAGATTATGTTGAGGACGGCAGTGGTATTCCTCAGATATATGATGGGTTTGTAGGGGGAGTTTATGCGATAAGCATATGTGGTACTTACACGTTAACAGGAGATTTGGGATTTACCGATAACAATTTATTTATGCCAAAGTTTGGTCAAGGTGGAGGTTTCCGTGGAGGTGGAAAAAACCTTGCGGGTGATTTCCTTACAAGTGAACCACAGCAGTGGATGGCGACTGATTTATTCGATGCAGATTTTGGTAGTTTCAAGGGAGAAGGAATCGCTAGTACTTATTGTTATACCGATGATATGGGATATGGAAGCCTACCTAGTATTGATCCTGACCTTGGCACAACAGGTGTTTCGTCCGGAGGATGGGCATACAGTTACGTTTGTCCACCAGGTGAAGATTGTATAGGAATGGGAATGGGAGGAGGTGCCATTGATGCTGGTTTCGAATTATGTAGTGTTCATGATTTAGGTGTTGGTGGACTGGCTAATGGCGGCGGCGGCGGCGGTGAGGTAGACGGTGGCGGCGGCGGTGGCTCTAACGGTGGTGCTGGAGGTCTTGGTGGCTGCGGTTGGCACTTTAATTACGACTGCCCGATGAACAATGCGTGTGTAGGTGGTGATTGGGAAGCTTGTGATTCACCACCTCCATTGGATTTGACGGATGTTCAAGGACAAGGAGGGCACGCACTCGCTATTCCATCTGATGGAAGCAGGCTGTTTTTTGGAGGTGGCGGTGGTTCAGGATGGACCGATGCAGCAATTGGAGCTGAAGGGCTTGATTTCTTGAGAGGTAGTGGTGGTGTTCCTGGAGGAGGAATATTTATTATTCAAGCTACGCAGATTGATGGAGGAGGAAATACTATCCGTGCCGATGGTGCCGATCATACCAAAGAAATAATTTGGCAGGCCAATGGTGGTGGAGGTGCTGGTGGAACCATCTATATAGACGCACCGGTTGCTACAAATTTAAATTTAAGTGCAAGAGGTGGCTATGGAGGAAATGCGATTTTGGATATGAGCGTTGGATCTTACGACAATTACTCTTGTAGTGCAGAGCTTGGCCCAGGTGGTGGAGGTAGTGGTGGTGTTATTATTACGCCAGTAATTACTCCTGTAGGACCTGTCTATATTGATGTTTCTGGAGGCGCTGCAGGAATGTGGTACGAGTACAATGGTTGCAATAATTATTGTGCTGGTGGCGGAGGTACTACTTTGGGTGAAGCGGGTAACTTGCCTTATCCATCGTTTGATGATGGTATGAATAATCCCCCTGGTACACCTGATGCTGGCTATATCCCAGGTTCACCAGATAACCTTCCTTTAGAATTTAATACCTGGTGTTCGGAAGGAGGCCAAGATGGTCAAATTATCGAGCGGCCGATAGAAACGGTTTTGTGTAGAATATCGGAATTGAAGGCTTTAGAATGTGGAGGAGGAGTTGGTTCAGGAGCCGATTTACAAGTTGAGGTAGAGATGCCTCCTTGTGTTCCAGGTGCTCCAATTGATGCCACATGGTATGATCCTAGTTCAAACTTTATTGCCTCTTCTGGGCAGGTTTTACCCGAATTAGGAACACATGATATTTTTGATAATCAGACTCAGGGAATATATACGGTAATTGCAACGGATATTAACGGAAATACGGGTTCTTGCGAGTTTGAAGTATTACCTCCAAATCCGGTTTTTGCAACAATTGGATATGTTGTAGATCCTACTTGTTCTGGAGACACAGATGGCGAATTGCATGCTTCTGGTTATGGAGGAGTAAGGCCATATACATGGGATTGGGGTTTAGGAGCATTATCTGATAGCAGTAGAAAATCTGTTCCGGCTGGAAATTATGTGGTAACCATTACCGACAACAACCAATGTACTAGTACAAATGATACAACTATTACAGATCCTTCTTCTGTAGTAATTATTGAAGATAATTACGACGATGAAACCTGCGTTGATTTTTGCGATGGCTTTATTAACCTTACCGGATCGGGTGGTACTTATTTAGACGTAGTTACGTCTAAAACTTTTACATATGGAGGTGGAGATGGAACTACTATTGTTGGTAAGGAAATTAGC
>JABSPQ010000125.1 GCA_013214205.1 Flavobacteriales bacterium | reverse complement strand
CTACATGTAAAGCGAACAATGTAAATCCTCAACATTACCTTTTACATGCAATCAGCCAAATGACATATTGTAAATCAGATCAAGACCGAATCAAGCTGTTACCGCAAAATTTCAAAGGGTGTACAAGCCAGCACTGATACGTTACAACTACACCTCAACTATTTTGGCATTTTGCAAGTGCCTTTGATTTGTATCGTTTCGGTTTGTTAGAGTAAGTGTTTTTTACTCTTTTTTCAGTTTTAAAAAAACTGGCTCTTATAAATTGCAATCACTAATCTAATTACCCTTTTTTAGCACTTCTAAGAATTTATCAGTTACAACGGGAAAGGTATATTGATCTACATTAAAACAACCTTTCTCGAAGGGTACATTCCCATTTAAATATTGTGGTAACTCCTGTTCAATATTCTCAGGTAAAATATGGACTCCTATTCTATTATCCGTAATAAATTTGCCAACTGCACCATCCGCTCCTATAAATAGTATTGGTGTGCACAAATATACTATCTCGAAAAACTTTGTTGAAATCAAGTCTTTATCACCTTCATTAAATACAACTAGGTAAGCTGCAGAATTGCCAATTCGTTTAAACAATTCTTCTTCAGCAACAAAATCAAGTTTATTTACTTTTCCGTCTCCAAAGTTATTATCAATTAAAGGATATGAGGTTTGAGAAATAAATATCCCATTTGAAATTAATCTCGGGGTGCGCCTTTATTACTCTGTCTATACTCATAAAAGATTCCTCTACTTCTCCATATAAAGTTCCTCCATATATAAAACCTTCTATTTTGTCATCTTCAGTTACTGGTGGAAATTTTTCGGGCTCAAAAGCATGTGGTAACAGGTATACTTTCTCTGCGTTCGCAGGATATTTTTGCATTAAAAAATCGCACATGTTTTCAGTAGGAGTACAAGCTACGTCACATGCATCCATCGCTTCTCGTTCCATGTTGTCTTGGAGCTTTTTCTTACGAGGAGATAAAGTGGGTATACCATATAAAACTCCCCAGGTCCATGGGTCCCGAAAATCTATTACATACTTTATCTTTTTCTCGCTCTTTTTAAATTTTGCTCCATAATATAACAGCGAAAAAGGAGCTCCGGTAGTAACTAAAACATCAATAGGGTGTGGGTATTTCGGTCGGACCATGCCACTGATTTCGGAGTAACCATGCCACTCCAAAAGGTCTGGCAAGGTTAATAAATTAGATTCATTATTCTGTTGTTAAAATTGTTTTTCTGAGAGATTCACCTGTTAGTTCTATCCTGTGTGATGAGTTAACCAATCTGTCTAAAATTGCATCTGCAATTGTTCCTTCACCAATAAGTTCGTACCAAGAAGCCACAGGTATCTGTGATGATACTATGGTTGATTTTAGATTGTATCGATCTTCAATAATATCCATTAATGCTTCTCTGGCGTAGTTATCAAAGCCCTGTAAACCAAAGTCGTCTAGTATTAACAAATCGAGCTTCTGTAGTTTCTTTAACTCTTTACCATATGTTCCGTCTATCCTAGCGAGTTTCAATGCACCAAACAAACGAGCTGCGATGTAGTATTTTGATTTTAAGCCCATTAGACAAGCTTCGTGGCCGATAGCCTGTACCAAATAACTTTTCCCAACACCTGATGATCCGGTTATAATAATATTTTCCTTTTTTGCAATAAAACTCATTGTAGCCAGACGTTTAAACATGTTTTTATCTAAGTTTCGGGACGATGTAAAATCGACTTCGACAATAGAGGCTTTTTGCCTAAAAGCTCCCTGAGCAATTAGTCGCTGTATCTTTTTATTTTGTCTCTCTTCCCATTCATGATCGGCTAAAAGAGCTATGTATTCATCGACTGTAGTATCGTTGTGCTGATTGTTTTTTATATGATGTTGATATAATTGAGCCATAGCGTTTAAACGCAAGCTCTTTAATTTCTCAACGGTTTGATTCGTATTCATAATTAGTAGTTTAAGTTAATTGTAATTAGCCGCTCCACGTATGTTGTTGTGTTGCGGTATATGGGTTTGGTTAAATACTTCATAGTCAATCTGCTCTTTGTCCATGTTGTTTTCTAGGATATTCTTCACGATAGTGTACTTGAATACATTACCATACCAGGCCCTTTGGCAAGCATTATTAAGTCTTTCTGAACCGTATTGTCTATGGAGCTGAATAACCCCCATAGCACTTTTATAAGCGGTTTCTGGATGAGCATTATGATTGATCAATCCATCAATAAACATCAGTACACCTTCACCTTGCTTTATTGCAAGAGCCTTAAAGTATTCAGGACTCCATTGTTTATAGGCATTATGAGTACTACATAAATGATTGCTAATGGTAGAATAACTTCCTTTTGTTGGATTGCGAGTGTGTGTGGCTATACGATCATGATTGTAGTAAACCTCTACCATGTCTTTTGTGTAATGTATTTGAGTTTGCTTGCCGATGTATCGGTAGGGTACACTATAATACTGCTTGCCAGGTGAAAAGTACACGTATCCCATATTCTGCACTTTGGCCCTTCTGTAATCTTTCATTTGATACTGTGAAGTTGGCAAGGGTTTTAAATAAGAGCGCTCAATAGATTGGAATAGCTCTTTACGAGAAGCCTCTTTTTGTTGAAACAACAAGTCATTGTATGCTTCTAGTAATGTCACAATTTCCTTATTTAACTCCTTTAAAGAGAAAAAAATCATATTACGAAGTGGGTAGTAAATGCGTTGATAAGCGAGATGTACAGCATTTTCAACCAAAGCCTTATCCTGTGGAGAGTATGCTCTGGTGGGGTTTATTACGCAGTTGTAAAACCTTGCAAAATCTTTTAAAGACTTGTTAATTTCAGGTTCGAATTTACATGCTCTATTTACCGCAGACTTTAAATTATCAGACACAATAGCCGTTGGTACGCCCCCATAAAAAGACAAGGAGTTAGCAATGCAACTAATTAGATCTTCTCGTTTTTGACTAGTGCAAGCTTCAACATAAGTAAATTGACT
>JABSPQ010000124.1 GCA_013214205.1 Flavobacteriales bacterium | reverse complement strand
TTAGATCGTTGCCAACACCAACAGCATCAATAGTGTCTTCAATTGTTTCAGGTCTGAATCCAGAAATTGATACATATAGAATCCTATTGGGTTGATACTCCATGGTATACAACCCATAATGGATAGATTTTACTGTTTCTACACTTGAATCAATGTTATTGTTAACTATTCCTAATAGTACTTTGGACATGCGTGCTGATTATTAAAATTCACTAACTATTATAATTGTCCTTGCATTTGCGTTGATGTGTTAGACATACTCGGCGCAAGTGTTTTAAAACTTAATGACTTTGATTACTTCTAGTGTTCCATTCTCTAATGTGACAACAGCGATGTAAGAGCCTGAGGCAATTTGATCGGATTGAATTGTATTCATCCCAGCAATAATTCGTTGTTCAAGAACTAATCTTCCAGCTTGATCGAACAAAGATATCGAACCACCATATTTCGAATTCAACAGGAATACATTTTCGATTGGGTTTGGATAGAGTGAAACATTCTGGGCTACACTACAATTCACAGAACGCGTCTTAAATGTTTCTTTAGTGCCATCGAAGTCTGTTTGAGACAGTCTATAATAGGCCGTTCCAGAAAGAGGACTCTCATCAATCCATATGTAATGACTCATAGTTGTTGTAGAACCTTTTCCAGCAATCGAAGCAATCGATTCAAAATTGATTGCATCTCTGCTTCTTTCTATTGTAAAGTAATCGTTGTCTAATTCTGTAACTGTTGTCCAATTCAATCGAACTTTATTTTCTTCACACCCCGTATCAAATGCTAAAAGCTCAATAGGTAGGAATGGAGCATAGGCGCTAGGACAAGATGCCCCATCATTGTTAGTTGTTTGCACGGTTTGCGCGCCTTGCACCAAACAAGGTGATGCGCTTAGATAATTAAAAACTCGATACAGTCCTCCTGCATTAGACGACACAAACAGTTGATCAGTGTCTGCTACAAACGCAGCTCCGAAATTTCCTGATGGAGAGCCTGATGGAGAGCCGGCAACAGAACAGTAAGTGGTAGTTTTAAATGTAACATCGAAAGGATAGGTTAAATCTATTGCACACAATTTATTACCAGCCATTCCATACATCACATCCGAAATGATTGCTCCATCAGCCGCATCGAATCCAAGCCCATTAGCAATTCCTACCCCAGTCGCCAAATCAATTTTAAAAACAGGCCTCTGAAAGTACTGTCCTACTACATATATAAAATTACCTGAAACAAACCCAGTGTTGTAGTTTTGATTAGTATTGATCCCGGTAGGTGAAAAAAGAAAATACTTATTCCCAAGGCCATCAATCGCAATAATGTCGTGTTCTACAATAGGATCCCCAAAAAAGTCAGTTCCTGATTCACTTGCCATCGCATAAAAAAGACCATCCAATTCATGATACCCCATTGCATTGTAGCTAAAAGATGCGGACCCGATCGCTTCATATACACCTGATCCCGAATTATATCTATAGAACTGACCATCAATCACCTGATAAAAGAATATTTCACATGGTATAGGAATCGGATCACAAGCGTCTACAATTCCATTTCCAGTCGTATCAGGCGAAACTGATCCCGTGATGCTAGCCGATAATCGATTACACGGATTGTCTGGATCGGTTCCATCAATTACTTCCTGAGCATTCGTAACTCCATCTCCATCATCATCTTGACCAAAAGAGAATTCCGTCGCAAAAATCGCAAGTCCAATAACAAGCGACCAATTTCTGATACATTTACTCCAATACGATAAATAATTCTTTTTCATACTCTTATTTTTTTTCATGCTGAATATTATTTAGTTTAATGTTTGCTATCGTTTTACGCTAGGAGAAGCAGGGCTTTTCTCGAATATATATGCTGCCGCATGAGCTACAAATGGAGAGTTGTCATTCCATTGGGTAATTGGATCTCCTGTGTTCGTCGCTCCACTGCTCAGGTCGGCTTTGAAGCA
>JABSPQ010000123.1 GCA_013214205.1 Flavobacteriales bacterium | reverse complement strand
TTTTGTCATACTAACGGATAGAATGTCTTCTTTCTCAAATTTACGAATCCATTTTAAAACAGTTGAATTGCCTCTTATTCCATAGACACGTTTTGCTTCATCCTTGCTAAGCTTTCCTTATAATACTTCTGATACTAAGTTATTCTTAAATTCTGCTGAATAGTGTATTGAATCTTTAATCATTTTTATAGGTTTTTGTGTCAACCTATTTTAGTACAAGTCAGATGTCGCGCTAAAAGCGCAAACCTAAAGGCGACTGAGGGGTCATTTTTCTTCCGAAACTGCAGCAGATAAATACTCTCTATTCATACGTGCTATGTACTCTAACGAAATCTCTTTAGGACATTCTACCTCGCATGCGCCAGTGTTGGTACAGTTACCAAAACCTTCCGCATCCATTTGTCGCACCATGTTAAGTACTCTGTCTTTTGCCTCAACTTTACCTTGTGGCAACAACGCAAACTGAGAAACTTTAGCAGCAACAAACAACATAGCTGATGAGTTTTTACAAGTAGCTACACAAGCACCACAACCGATACAAGTAGCTGCCTCAAACGCTTTGTCGGCATCTGCTTTAGGAACAGGAAGTGCGTTAGCATCAACTGTTCTACCAGAAGTATTTACAGATACAAATGCACCTGCTTGTTGAATTCTCTCAAACGAGCTTCTATCTACAATTAAATCTTTGATTACTGGCATTGCAGCAGATCTCCAAGGCTCGATGTAAACCGTATCACCATCCTTAAAGGTTCTCATGTGCAACTGACAGGTAGTAATCGCTGTATCTGGTCCGTGAGCACGGCCATTGATGTATAAAGAACACATTCCGCAAATTCCTTCACGACAATCATGATCGAATGCAACAGGTTCTTTACCCTCAGTAATTAACTTTTCGTTTAAAACATCGAGCATTTCCAAGAAAGAAGAATCTGGAGAGATGCCCTCAGCTTCGTAAGTTTCTAATCCTCCTTTGTCCTGTCTGTTCTTTTGTCGCCAAACTTTAAGCTTCAATTTCATGTCTGCGTTTTCTGACATAATCGTTTTTGTTTAAACCCTAAGGTTATTTATAACTTCTTTGTTTTAACTCGATGTCGTTAAATTCTAACTGCTCTTTGTGTAAGATTGATTCAGCTGGATCACCCGTCCATTCCCAAGCCGACACATGTTTAAAGTTGACATCGTCTCTTTTGGCTTCGCCTTCTTGCTCTCCGTCTAACTCAACAGATTCTTCTCGGAAGTGACCGCCACAAGATTCATTTCTTTCTAATGCATCCTTAGCGAAAAGCTCACCCAATTCAATAAAGTCTGCAACTCGAGTCGCTTTCTCCAATTCAGTGTTCATCTCATCAACAGTTCCAGGAATTCTAACATCTTTCCAGAAATCTTCTTTGATTTGTTTGATAACAGCAGCAGCTTCTTTCAAACCTTCCGCGTTACGAGCCATACCAACATTGTCCCACATAATCTTACCAAGACGTTTGTGAAAGCTGTCTACCGATTTAGTTCCTTTAATCTTAATTAACGTATCCAATTTGTCCTTTACCTCTTTTTCAGCAGCAACAAACTCAGGAGTATCTGTAGAGATAGGGCCAGTACTAATATCATCGGCTAAATAATCGCCAATAGTGTATGGCAATACAAAATAACCATCAGCCAATCCTTGCATCAAAGCCGAAGCACCTAACCGGTTAGCACCATGATCAGAAAAGTTAGCTTCGCCAGCGCAATAGCAACCTTCAATTGTAGTCATTAAGTTGTAATCAACCCAAACACCACCCATTGTATAGTGAACCGCAGGGTAAATTTGCATTGGAGTTTCATAAGGATTGTCGTCTGTAATCTTCTCGTACATTTGGAAAAGGTTACCATACTTAGCTTTCACAACAGCTTTTCCTAACTCCTTTATCTTATCGTCTGATGGATTATCAATACCATCTACTAACGCTTTTTCTTTTCCATAACGTCCGTATGCAGAAGCGAAATCTAAATAAACAGCCTCTCCTGTTGCGTTAACACCAAATCCAGCATCACATCTTTCTTTAGCCGCTCTAGATGCAACGTCTCTAGGAACCAAGTTACCGAACGCAGGGTATCTTCTCTCTAAATAGTAATCTCTGTCTTCTTCTTTAATGTCTCTTGGTTTCAATGTTTTTGCTCTTACGGCTGCCACATCTTTTTCGTGCTTGGGAACCCAAATTCTACCATCGTTTCTCAACGACTCCGACATCAATGTTAATTTAGATTGATGATCTCCTGATCTAGGAATACAAGTTGGGTGAATTTGTGTGTAACAAGGATTAGCAAAATATGCTCCCTTTTTGTGAATTTTCCATCCGGCAGTTACATTAGAACCCATTGCGTTAGTAGAAAGAAAGAAAACGTTTCCGTATCCACCAGAAGCAATAACTACAGCATGAGAGGAATGCTTTTCGATTTCCCCAGTCTCTAAGTTTCTTGCGATAATTCCTCTTGCTTTTCCATCAACGATAACAACGTCTAACATTTCGTGACGGTTGTACATCGCGATTTTACCTTTACCAATTTGGCGGTTCATAGCAGAGTAAGCTCCTAGCAATAATTGTTGTCCGGTTTGACCAGCTGCATAGAAGGTTCTAGAAACCAAAACACCACCAAAAGAACGGTTAGCCAATAAGCCACCATATTCACGTGCAAAAGGAACACCTTGTGCAACACATTGATCGATAATATTAGCAGAAACCTCAGCTAAACGGTAAACATTCGCTTCTCTACTTCTGTAATCGCCACCCTTAACAGTATCGTAAAACAATCTGTAAGTCGAATCACCATCATTTTGATAATTCTTAGCTGCGTTAATTCCACCTTGTGCTGCAATAGAGTGCGCACGACGTGGTGAATCTTGGAAGCAAAACGACTTAACAGCGTATCCCATTTCAGCCAAAGAAGCTGCTGCAGAACCTCCTGCAAGGCCAGTTCCAACAACGATGATATCAATCAATCGTTTGTTTGCTGGGTTAACAACGTTAATGTGGTTCTTATGATTGGCCCATTTATCTTTAATTGGACCTTCAGGTATCTTAGAATCTAATTTTGACATATCTCTTTGTTTATACCTCCGTTAATTATAATGTGCAAAATGGCGCTATTCCCAAAAAATGTAGGATTGGAATAATTGTAAAACCGATGGTTATTACCGCAACATATCCTTGTGCTGCCATCTTAATGATTGGGTTGTATTTAGTATGATTTGCTCCGACAGATTGAAAAGCCGAAGAGAAACCATGGCTCAAATGAACTCCTAAAAGCACAAATGAAACAACATAAATAACAACGTAATACCACATTGAAAATAGATTGGTAACCAACTCAAATGCTGTTTGACCATCCATTCCGGTGAATTTCATCTTAACAAAATAGTTGGCCATGTGCAGGCATAAGAAAGCCAAAAGCAACAAGCCTGTTACAATCATGTTTCTCGAAGCCCATGTAGAACTGCCTTTAGCATCTTCAAACTCATACTTAATAGGACGAGCTTTTCTGTTTTGCATTTCTAACTTAATACCCATAATAATGTGTACCAAGAAACCGATACCCAATGCAGGTTGCATTACTTGTATTAAAAGGTTGGTTTCCATAAAGTGAACGGCATCATTAAATAGGTCGGCGCTGCATAGCGACAAGCTATTAATAAGAAGATGCAAGGGTAAAAAAGTAAGGAGAAACAATCCCGATAAGGACATCGTTACTTTCCTGACAATAGAAGACGACTGGCTCATTCTATATTGTTGTTAATTAATATATTCAAAATTTACGCAAATGTACTATTCGTTACTTAAATAAACACCTATAACAGGCTAGTTTTAGCCAAAAAAAACGAAAGGCAGAATTATATTCTGTTACGATATGAAATCGTCTATGGTTTCCTACTTTTAACTACTAATATTTAGAATCCCACATGAAATATTTACCCATTGATTCACAATTATTTATCAATAATCGAGAGCGATTTTGTAAACTATTGAAGACAAATTGCTTGGCTATTTTCAATTCCAACGATCAAATGCCAACAAATGCGGATGGAACGATGCCTTTTAGACAAAACAACGATTTGTTTTATTTGAGCGGAATAGATCAGGAAGAAACCATTTTACTGATTTATCCTGGAGCAGATAATGAGGCACAAACAGAAATGCTTTTTGTAAAAGAAACCAGCAAAGAAATAGCGATTTGGGAAGGAGAAAAACATTCGAAAGATTCTGCTACCCAAACGTCGGGAATTAAATCGGTGCATTGGTTGGCAAATTTTGAAGAAATTTTAGCCAATCTCATCAAAGAATGCGATAAGGTTTATGTGAATTCGAACGAACACGAACGAGCTGTTGTTAGAGTTGAAACCAGAGATGCCCGTTTCATAAAAAAATTGAACAAAGATTTCGCAGGAATTAAATTAGACTCCTCTGCTCCTTTTATGCACGAATTACGAGCTATCAAGTCCGACATTGAAGTGGAGATGATTCAAAAGGCTTGCGATATCACAGAAAAAGGATTTAGAAGGGTGCTTGGGTTTATTAAGCCGGGTGTAATGGAATATGAGATTGAAGCAGAGCTTACTCACGAATTCATAAGAAATCGATCTAGAGGATTTGCATACGAACCCATTATTGCCAGTGGATTCAATGCTTGTGTGCTCCATTATTTAGAGAACAATAAGGAATGTAAGGATGGCGATTTGATTTTAATGGACGTTGCAGCCGAGTACGGAAATTATGCTTCTGACTTAACGAGGTCGATTCCTGTAAGCGGAAAATATTCTGAGCGCCAAGCAGCGGTTTACAATGCTGTTTTAAGGGTAATGAAACAGGCTGTTGACATGCTTGTGGTGGGAAACAATCTAAAAGATTACCATGCTGCTGTAGGTAAATTAATGGAAGGAGAATTAATTGATTTGGGTTTGCTCAAAAAAGAAGACGTAGAAAATCAAGATCATGAAAAGCCTCTATTCAAAAAGTATTTCATGCACGGCACTTCTCATCATTTGGGTTTAGATGTACATGATGTTGCCGACCTAGAAAGAACTTTTGAAGCCGGAATGGTTTTTACTTGTGAACCGGGAATCTACATTAGAGATGAAAATTTGGGAATTAGAATTGAGAACGATTACCTCATCACAGAAAATGGCGCTGTGGACTTAATGGCTAATATTCCGATTGAGATTGAAGAGATTGAAGCTTTGATGGCTAATTAATCACCACCTTTTCCGAAGAGGAACCTTCCGAGCTAGTTACCACCACAACATAAATCCCAGGAGTATTTATAGCGATTTGATTGTTGCCTGAAGATAAGTTAGCAACTTTTACTTCTTGTCCAATTGAATTATAAACCCTTACGGAACCTCCGATTACTCCCGAAATATTAATTTGATTTCCGAAGGAATATATAGAGGCATTCTTGGATCACATCAAAAACTTAGGGAGTAATATTGAAAATGTTACTTTTAGGTTTATTCAAAATCAACTTTAAATGGATCTAAGTTCACTTTTTTTACCCGCAGACCTACTGAATCACTTCACTACCATAAAAGTTTTAGAAT
>JABSPQ010000122.1 GCA_013214205.1 Flavobacteriales bacterium | reverse complement strand
TTCACTACTTTGAAATAGTGTATGAAGAGCACTTTTGCTCATTCCCTCAACAAGATTGTAAGTCAGCTTAGAGGATTTAAATCGTGCGATATACTTCTTAACCGTATTGCGAGAGATCCTGCAATACCTACTGATAAATAACTTGCTCTTACCTTCGGTATAAAGCCGTAATACTGTGCGTAATTTTTTCATAGCTATTGTTTTATTTGCCATCTGATTAAATATTGATTTGTTCAATCAAAGATGGCCAACAGCCAATAATTTTTCTTCGCAGTTTTAGGTGGTCACTTTGCTCCGTCGCAGGTGGTCAGTTTTATCTGCCGAAGGGTGGTATAGGATAGCGTAGTATCCACCATACCTTTGACCAAATGTTAAATGGGTCTTTTGAAGGTGACGTAAAATTGACGGGAAAACATTTGTTAGCATATTGCAAATTGGACAGACTTGCAATGGTAAAACTTTTGGGAAAACTAGAAGTAATATAAATGACCTTTTTTAGTTGCTTTTCGGTTGAGGTTCGAACTAATTCTTTGAAACGCGGTTGTGTCAGTCGTTTTGGGAGATAGTAAAAGTGCAGGTGTAGTATAGGTGAATCTTTTTGGGCATGTTGATATGTTGTTGATAAACATTGGGTAGAGCAGAAATTAGTAATTCTCTATGAATGGTGCAGGGCAAACGCATCTAATTACTCATAATCTTCCTTAAAATGTCATTATCCCATCCTGCCATCTTCCTTTTTGCTTTAATTCCAATTTTAGTGCTGTCTTTTTAGTAAATTCAGAGCTATTCTGGTAATTGTTGAATAGTTTTCAGCCGCATTACCTGTTCTTTTTCTACTTAAATCTTCATTAAAAGCAACATCAAGAACCCAATGAACTTTATTCTCAATTCCCCAATGTTTTCTAATGCCTAAGCCTATTTTTCGAGCTTGATTTAGGCTACTTATATAATGACTAGTCTGCGTTTCTATTTTTCCAGTTGCTTTCAATTCCCTTACTCGTTCTATTTTAATAATTGAAGTCAACCCTTTCCACTTATCCTTTCCAAAAACCAAACTTAAATCAAGTTCTTTTTGATTTTCTTTTACAGCAAGTACGTAGTCTGCTTGCTTATCTATAATTTTCTTTGATATAGATTTTTGGCAACCCATTGCATCAATTGTAACGACACGTCCTTTTATCAACAAAGCATCTAGTAACTCAGGTATGGCTGTGATTTCATTCGACTTTTCATTAACCTTAATTTGACCAAGAATGATTTCATTTTCATCAGCCCAAGCGCTAACAATATGAGTGGCAGGTTTACAACCTTTATAGCCAGAGCCACACATTGTTTTACCGTCCACACTAATAATCTCGCCCTCCGTTCGTTTACAGATAGAATCTACCCAATTCAAAAAACACTTCTCAAAATACTTAGGTTCTAAGGCTGAAAAGAAACGGTTAAAAGTATCGTGTGAAGGAATTCCATTGGGTAATTCTAATAACGTTTCGAGCCATTCCTTTTTTTAAATCCCATAACGCTCTATTTCATTCCATGAATCAGCACCGCTCAATACTGCAGCTATAGAAATAAAAACAATATCGTCTAAAAGGTGATAACGGGTTCGCTCAACACGTGGATCTTTCATTTCTGAAAAATACGCTAATAAATCTTTTTTATTTATTATTGCAACAACATGATTATCAGGTTAATACAACAACAACAACAACAACAACAACAACAAATACAACAACAATAAGCAAAAAAAAACAACCTATTTGCCTTGTAATCAGGTGATTACAAGGTGATAATTTTAGATGCGTTTGCCCTGATGGAATGGTGTCAATAAAAGTCTCTTTAAATAATTTACACTACGTTTGCACCCAAATTGATAAAATTATTCAGCCGTTTGAATGATAAAACCCACGTTCAGTTATTAATTAGTTGAATATTAGCAATGTGTGGGGGTAAGTAATTTGGAGAGCTTTCATTTTACCTCAAGTAAATAAGGTAAGCCCCATTTATTTATTAATGAAACATATCTATTTGCATTTGATACAGTAATAAAAACAACCTTAACTATGAAAATGAAAACATTAACCAGAATTATTTTAGCATTTGTCCTGTTAAATGCATCAATGTCGTTGCAAGCACAAAACACCGCGCCTTTGCAAAAAGTAAAAATGAGTGTTCAGGGAATCCTTAAAAACTTAGATGGTACAATAGTAATTGATGGTACTTACAGAATAGAATTTAGAATTTATGATGGTTCTACAAGTGTTGATGAATTATGGATGGAGTTAGATGATGCCGTTACTGTTTCTGGGGGTGTTTACAATACATATTTAGGTTCAACACCGGCAGGGTTACAGTCTCTTAACGAATTGGATTACAATACAATATATTATGTAGGAATTACGGTAGTGGGTTCTGTAGAAATGACACCTAGAATGGAACTTACTGGTAGCCCATTTGCTATTAGAGCTAGAATGTCAGACCATGCAACTACGGCAGGGCGTGCAGACACAGCCACATTAGCAGATCATGCTACTACGGCAGGGCATGCAACCACAGCCGCAACAGCCACAGAAGCTTTGTCTTTAGTCTCAGGTGCAGCAACAACTCCACGTTGGGCAGTCGATGTAGGTATAAAATCTGATGATAATCAAACTAGAATGATGTTTCAGACTAACTCTAATACTATTTTCGGAACAGGAGATGGGCATATATTTCAAAACCAAGCAGGGAATAATATATTAACTCTTAATTCTGTAGGTGGTCTTGGTCTAACAAATAATGTTCATCACAATTCTTTAGACGGGGTAAAGAGGTTTTGGTTTAATGCGAATGGTGCATCTTATTTTTTAAGTCCAGATGGCTATCGCTTTAGAAATCCTGCCGACGATGCAGATATTTTTACGATTGCCAATAATGGAGCTTTAACTGTGGCAAGTGATGTGCACCATTTATCTTCTGACGGGGTAAAGAGGTTTTGGTTTAATGCGAATGGTGCATCTTATTTTTTAAGTCCAGATGGCTATCGCTTTAGAAATCCTGCCGACGATGCAGATATTTTTACGATTGATGATGCTGGTAGTATTGTAGCTGCTGGAAGTCTTAATAGTGACAATCATGGTTCCTTTATGAACCAGCATGGTGACCATCAGTTAACTATTGGTGGGTTAAGTAATGGTGTAAACAGTATAATTTATTCAGATGGGGATGGAAACCTTCGGTTATACGGCAAAGGTGGTTGGGTTAATTCAGATGGCAACCATCACATTTTAGGATCCCTTCTTGTCGATGGAAATCTAAATCTTAGTAGTAGTGGAGCTTGGATAACCGACTCTCAGGACAATGAAAGAATTCATTTTAGCGATAATGGACCAACTTATTTACAAAGTCCAGGCGGATATATTTTCAGGAATGCGGCAATGGGTCATTTATTTGAAATTGAAAACAATGGGAATGTACATGCAAGTGGTAATATAACGTCAAGTACGATGACTATAACTTCAGATCGTCGGTTTAAAACAGACATAAGCCCGTTAACAAATTCGTTAAACAATGTATTGCAATTACAAGGTGTAACATACAATTGGAATCAAAAAGATTTTCCCGAGAGAAACTTTAGCGATGATCAACAGATTGGTGTAATAGCACAGGAACTCGAAAAAGTTTACCCAGAGTTTGTACGTACAGATGCAGAAGGTTATAAAACTGTTAATTATTCTCAGCTAACTGCTGTTCTTATAGAAGCTATTAAAGAGCTTAACAATAAAGTGGAAAATCAACAAACTGAAATTGATAACCTGCAATCAGAAAAAGCGGAGTTAAAATCGGATGTTTTGAACAACGCCGCGCGATTACTAATACTAGAAGAATACTTACAAGTATTAAGTAGTAAGTAATTAATTGCGAAACATACCTAAGTAGACACTATTCATTAATAAACACCTATTGATGAATATCAAAGTAAAATAGTTGTAATAAAACCCTGATATATGATATCAATTACAAAATATCTCAAAACGGCAATTTTTAATACTCTTTGGGCATTGTTGCTATTCCCCGCGGTTGTAGGAGCTCAATGTATAGATGATGGACATCAGAGCGACAGAACTGTGAACAATGGTTCTGGTTCAATGCTTAATCCAAATTTTTCTACCGATGTTGTTATTGGCCAGCCTGTGGTGTCTGGCCAGATATACTCTTATAGTGGAGCCGATAGATACATAAGTTCTGGTGGGTTTTGGACATACATGTACCATGCACCAATCATAGCAAATGTTGAAGCATCCGATGGAGTGCATGAGGATAGAATAGGGATTTCGTGGTCTATTAACAGAAATACGCCCGCGGTTACAGGTGGGTTTAAAATTTATAGAGATGGTTTTGTAATCGGAACGGTTAGTTCTACAGAGTTTAGTTTTATCGATTTCAATGTAATACCTGGTGTATATTACAGTTACGGAGTTTCAGGAATTAATACTAAGGGCGAAGGACACCAAAAGGAAGATTTAGGATATGTAAACCCCAATGGTGTTATATCTGGCCGAGTTACAACATTTTCTGGATCGAGTGTTAAAGATGGGATCGTTTCTTTACTACCAAGTAACAATTTGTCGTTAAATTTTGCTGCAAGCGGTGGGTTATTTGTCGATACCATAGAAGGTAATGCGGCGCCTCTTACAGATAGTATTTTTACACTTTCCTTATGGGCTAAAATTAAAGGCTTTGCATCCGAAGGAATGTTGTTCGATTATGGTAAAGCAGATGATGTAAACTTTTGGATGGGAGTGGAGTCGGATACCTCTGTGTACATAGCTATGGCAACTACAGGTGGGGTAAAAAAAGCAAGTTATCAAATTGCCTTCCCATACAGCCCCAATTGGCACCATTTTGCAGGTGTTTACAATGGTAGAGATTTGATGTTGTTTTACGATGGGTCTATGGTTAGCGCCGTAACAGTTGATATTAACACAACCAAATATGCCAATCATAGAATGGGTATTGCATCTACATTTAATTCCAATCTAAGTACCAACAAATACAATGGATACATAGATGAAGTAAGGGTATTGGATAGAGCGCAAAGACCTGCCGAGATTAAAAAGTTTATGGGGTATACCGTACCTGTAAATTATGATGGATTGGTTGCTTACTGGAAAATGGATGAAGGTAAAGGCGATAAGGTGATTGATTTGGTACAACCACAAAGAGTAAGTACAATTTGTAATGGCTACTTTGATGCCAATGATGAGTCGGGAGTTAAAATTGCTGGAATCACCAACGCATCTGGATACTATGTAATAGAAGGAGTAAATTATTCTAGTGGTACTTCTTTTCAGGTTATCCCAGCCAAATTTGTTTCTTACAACACCGCCTTAGAATTTAACGATATAGAATCCAATTATGCCGTTACATCTAAGTTCAGAATCAGTAATAACAGTACAATAGAAATGTGGGTTAACCCATACAGTTACAATGGTACTCAATACATTTTGTCATCCAACGGAACAACTCCTTTTGATTTATTCTTAGATGGCAATGATTTGAAATTAACCATTCGTACAGAAACCAATATTGTTGCTAGCCTATCGGGAGTAGGCTACAAATACATCAATATTTCAAGAAGTGGAGGTGATGTTACGGTGACAATAAATGATGATCAAGCCAGTGCATATAACGGTACATATGGAACAACGTTTAGCATCGCTGATACAACTTACGATATAGGTCGGAAGTCTGGTGGAACCGATTATTATTCTGGATTGATAGATGGTTTAGTAGTATGGAATAAACTACTTACTCCGCCAGAAGCGAGTGCTCACTTTAATTTTGGTATTCATTCAATAACAACTTTGGAGGATGGTCTTGAAATTGTAAATCCAGATTTAGAGGCATTCATTCATTTAAATGATCAGGAAGGAAATCTAATAGTAAATGAAATTGCTAAAGAGGGAGTACTAGAGTTTGGATCAGTTCACGGAGCTCAGTTTGTTGAGGACGTGGCGCATGACCTTGGAATTGAGCATGAGTTTGAACCGAATTCAAGAATTGTTACGCTTAACAATAGTAATACATCTGCCGATGGTATAGACTTTAAAGACATTACAACAGTACCAGTAACAGGCATTGTAAAATATGAAGGAAGTAACTGTTATATAGAATATGCTGAAATATTGCTTGACGGAGAGGCAACTTCGCCGCCAACATTTTCCCAAACCGACGGGAGTTGGACATTAGAACTAGAGCCAGGAGTAGATGCACAATTGTCTGCCCGTTTTCAAGAACATGAGATGTCACCATTTCCGATCTTTCAATTGTACAATGTAGTAACACCTAAAGCGGGTATTGCATTTTTAGATCAAGAATTGAGAACTGTTAGTGGAATGGTTGCAGGTGGTACTTGTGAGATGCCAATAATTGAATTAGGCAAAACCATGTCGCTTAGGTTAGCTGCAACGGATGGATGTTATTCGGATACCATTGTACTAACAGGTAGCAGTACTACAGATTTCGAATTCACCGATGTGCCTCCTGGTGAATACACTGTAGGTATTACTCATTCAAGTGGTAATTCATTCGGGATAGGGAAATATTTTGCTGATCTGGGAGGGATAACAATCGACGTGCTGAGTGAAAATGCAAGTAACCTCAATTTTATTTACAGATCGTCTCATAACCTTGAAGTATCCCAGCTAGATACAAATGATTGTGGCAATACTGTATTGAAACAAGGCCTGCCAAAGTCGATAGTAATTAAGGTTTATGAAAACTACCTCGATCAAAAATGTTACTTAGATACTGCAGATATTACTATTTCAGATGGTATTGGTCAGAGTACAGACATTGAATTTACTGGGAACCACGAAATGACAACAGGCGACTTTACCTATAGCTTTTTCCCTGGTGAAGCGAATATTGTTTCTCCTTATACAAAGTCGCTCCAAGTTATAGCAAAAGTGGAAGGGAGCCCTGTATCTGAAATAATTAATGCAGTGGTATTGGGTAAAAGAAAAAGAGCAGCAACTTTTACCACAAAATCTCCTGCACTTCCTTTAACCGTACTTAGAGACCCTCCTGGAGATCAGAGTTATGCGTACATGGAAGAGGATCAGGAAGTTTGTATGTCTGATATTGAATTATTCTTTGGAGGTGGTAAAATTAGTCAAAGCCAAACAGCTCATTTAGGGCCATTATTGACAACATCCCTAGGGCTACCAGGGGCTACAACTGATGTAGAAGTTGATGTTACAGCTGATGTTAAGATTGAAACTTCTCTATCTAGCGAAGGAAGTGTTGAAACGGAAATTTCAAACTGCGTTACGCTAGGAAGTATATTACAGACAACTGCACTTGGGGAGGATACTGAAGGGAATTTTATTATAGGTGAAGATGCAGATATTTATGTTGGTGCTGCTTTAAACTTAACATATGGTTTAACGGACGTATTGGTGTACGACGGATCGGATTGTTCCAATCCTTATAACTTAATAGTTGAGTTTACTATTGATCCTGAGGATTTTGAGACATTCTATGTGTATTCTGGTTATCATTTAAAAAATGATGTTATTCCCTCATTATTACAATTGGCAAATGCTCCAGGACTCAGTGCTGATTCTGTAGCAATATTTACACAGTCAGCCCTTACATGGCAAAGTTTTCTAGATTTAAACAGTTCCCGAAAACAGAGTGCCCAGTTTAATGAAAACAGATCTTTTGATGCAGGAGCAGTTTATACAGGTTTTGAAACCATAGAAACTTCTACAACTACTACGACAGATTTTAGTATAACACTTGATGGTTCTGTAAGCGGTGAAGCGGGTGTTCAAGTTAATGGTTTAGGTGCTACTCTAACTGCCGAAATTGAATTAACTATTGGTTATGGTGGAACATCAACTTCTGGTGTTACCGCAACAAAAACCGTTGGCTATGTATTGGCGGATGATGATCTAGGGGATAATTTCTCTGTAAATATTTATAAAGATAAAACATATGGAACGCCCGTTTTTAAGCTGGTTGCTGGTGAATCATCATGTCCGCATGAGGAAAATACCTTGCCTAGACAAGGTGTGCAGATTTTGGTAAACGGAGCCAAGAATGTATCGGAGGTTAATGTATCTACTGATGCTTCAGCTGTTTATGATTTGTACTTAGGTAACTTGTCGCAAAGTGATGAGGCAATGACTTATGCTATTGATGTTGTAAACGCATCAAATCCACTTGGCGCAATTGTGTCAATAAATGGAAATGTGCTGGGAGAATCAACTGGAGGAAATGGATTGGCTTATACTTTAGAACCTAACGAAGGACAATTAGCAACGCTAGCTTTGGAAAGAGGCGCTGATCCAAATATATTCGAATACGATTCAATTCAAGTAATTTTTAAGTCTACTTGTGATGACCAAATAACCGACACGGTAACCATTAGTGCTCATTTTGTAGAACCATGTAGCAGTGTGAGTTTTGGTGCTCCAGGGGCTGATTGGTATGTACTTCCGGGTGATTCTGGAACCAAAGCAATCGTACTTGAAGGATACGATAAATCTGATACAGATTTAGATCTGATAAGGGTTCAATATAGAGGGATTGGGTCAGCGATTTGGATTAATATAGAGGATGTGCTTACTGCCGACTTAGGACCAACTGAAACACAAGTAGATTGGAGTATTGGAACATTGCAAGATGGTGACTATGAAATTCGCGCATTGTCGCAATGTGCTGGTGGATTACCTGCTGGATATTCAGATGCGATTCCTGGAATTATTGAGCAAAAATCTCCTGAGATTTTAGGTGTACCTCAACCAGCAGATGGAATCCTTAATTCGGGAGATGAGATTTCTATTACATTCACAGAAGAAATTGATTGTGATAAGGTATTTCAAGCTGATCAAAATGGACTCAACAGTATTGGAATTTACAATTTAACTACCGATAAGTTAATCAATGCCAACATTCAGTGTATAGATGATAAAATCTCTTTAGTGCCACTTATTCCTAGCATTTATATGGAGAACAATACCTTAGAAGTAAGAATTACTGGGATCGAAGATTTGGTTGGTAATGTTTTGGAAAAGGACAATACTGGAAGTCTAATACACAAATGGGATTTCTATGTAAACGTAAGCCCAGTTAGTTGGGTAGGGGCCGAAGTTGAAGAATTAATGATAAAAGAGGCCGATCATTCTTTTGATCGTGTAATTGAAAATACTGGAGGAAATAATGTGCAGTATTCAATTGCCGTATTCGATTCTACAGATTTACCATCTTGTAAAACGGTAGAAACAGCAAACCCTGTCCATTATATTGTGGCCTCAACTTCATCAGGTTCATTAAATGCTAGTGGAGAAAAAACAATAACATTCACTGTCGATCCACAATTGGCCGTTGGAGAGTATACTGGGGTAATCTCGCTGAGGTCGTCTTATGGCTGCGAAAACATCCCCTACGTGATAAGAGTTATGTGTGAGTCACCATCGTGGAATGCTAATCCTTCGCAATTTACATTCAACATGAACTACACAGTTGCTGTAGATGTTAACGGATATCAGTCTACCGATAGCTACGATATGATTGCAGGTTATATTGATGGAGAAATTAGAGGTGTTGCACATGTGCAGTACATCGAAGCAATTGATAACCATTTAGCATTCTTATCTGTTTATGGAAATGCAGATGATAACGGAAAGGAAGTAACCTTTAAAGTATGGGATGCATCTCAATGTAAACTGTACGACAGAACTCACGAAACTTTCCCATTCGCGGCCAATGGTCAAATAGGAACACCGATTAATGAAGACACAATTCATACGATGGATTTATTGGCCCAAACCATTCATCTGAACGAAGGATGGAATTGGATCTCGTTTAACTTAGAATTAGACAACGATTCAACAGCCGATGTAATGTCGTCTATAGGTAATCCAACAGATGGTTTAATTAAATCACAAACACAATTTAGCCAGTATTACCCTACTGCTAATAGTTGGGTAGGAGGGCTTCAGAGTATTACCGAGTACGAAATGTATCAGGTAAAAGTAGAAGCCAACGATTCTATTGAATTTTATGGTAGACCAATCCATGTAGATTCTACAGAAATTCTATTGGTTGCTGGTTGGAATTGGATCAGCTATATACCACAAGGAGGCATGAGTCCGGGTTGGGCTTTCCAAACCCTAGAGCCATACGATGGAGACATTGTAAAAAATCAATATTTCTTCGCTCAGTTTGTAGCTGGGTATGGTTGGATAGGAAACTTAAGCTATATGGATGCACCCTCTGGTTACCTCTATAAATCATCTACAATAGATACACTCACTTACCCGATAGATGCAACCACTATTGTAATTAAATCTGCTGGATTGGAAATGAAACAAATGGATCAGAAAAAATCGTTGTTCGATGAATTTGATGACATTAACGTATCACCAAATCAATTTAGAACCAATATGAATATTGTTGGAATTGGAATGTGTAACGATACCATCATCACCGAAACCGACGATAAGGTATTTGCATATATCGATGGAGAAGTTAGAGGTGTAGCTTCTAGTATGCAAGTAGGAACGCAAGACGAACCTATGTTCTTTATATCGGTTTATGGAAATACGGAAGACTTTAACAAAACTGTTGAGTTTAAGTATTTAGATGAGTCTACTCAAAAGCTATATGCAGTTGAAGAAGAACTTGAATTTGTGGAGAATGATGTGGTAGGTTTAGTTACAGCTCAAAAGCACTTAACCCTATCGGGAGTGGAAGCAACAACAGTTAGAGAAATAGCAGCATTAACTGTTAATACATTATCTGTTTATCCAAACCCAATTAACCACAATACTGTAGTTAGTATTTATTCAAACGCAAAGCAAGATGCAGTGCTAAGTGTTATGGATAACATAGGACGTGTGTTGGCTAGTCGTTCCATGAATTTAACATCTGGTAAAACGGAAATTAAATTAAATGAACTTATTTCTGGTGAGCAACAAGCAACTTCTAAAGGCATGTACCACATATCGCTTGTGATAGATAACGAAGTACACAGTGTAACATTAATAAACGAATAACCGATCATAACGGATTACGTTAGGATCAAATTTGGTTAAGAGAAATGAAAAAAGTTATAGTTTTTATTCTTGCTTGTTTATTTAGTTTTTATGCTAATGCGCAAGCTCCCAATTGGAATATCGTTCCTCAAGATTATCAATTTACTGGTACGTTAACTGGTGTATTGGTGGTTAACGATACAGTTGTAAACTCGTCTGGTAACCTATTAGGCGCGTTTATTAATGGCGAGAAAAGAGGCGCTGCAACATCTCAGAATATAGGTGGGTTAGAAGTTTTTTTCCTAACCATAAATTCAAACGTAGCCAGTGGAGAGTATGTAAAGTTTAAAGTATATGTTGCCAGCACTGATAGTGTTTACAATGTGGTAGATTCTGTAATGTTTACCAGCGGATTTATATATGGTAGTCCAGCAACTCCGCAAATATTAAGTTTGAACTTGAACCGACCACCCACTTTAACCAGTTTTAATACTTACACAGTGCAGGAGGATGAAGTATTTGGTACGGTTAACTTGTTGGATTTTACAACGAACGACGGTTTGGTTCCTTCCGATTACTTGGTAGAAAATGCGCCTAACTTAGTAGGTGGGATAGTTAACAATACTTTGTTTATTGCACACAATGGTTTTATTGGAGTAGATTCTGTATTGATCTCAATTGTAGATTCAATCGACAATTCTATTGTTTACGACCAACAATACATGTTGTTTGAACTAACCCAAAATAACGATTCAATTTATTTTAATCCAATAGATGATTTCTTGTGGGGAAATAATTCAAACCCTTGTATTGATCTTTCAGAATATTTGGTAAATACCAATAACGATTCTATCGTTTGGGAAGTTATCACCGATGCAGGTGAGAGTACTGGAGACACCACAGTAAGTTGGTCGGTAAACCCGTCGGACTTTCAATACTCTATGAGTTTAGCTGTGGGCGTTAATATTAATGGCTTGAGTATAGATGCTTTCGATTATCAACTTGCTGCATTTTCTGATGATACGCTCGTAGGGCTTGTATCACCGCAATTGGTGGGTGGGCAATGGATGTGTTACTTAGTAGCATATTCGAAAACAACAGAAGCTTCGCTCGAATTTAAATTGTTCGACAGTGCAAACAGTATATTGTATACGGAAAGAACTGGAGCAGCTGCCTTTGTAGTGGATGGAGTACTAGGCAACACAGGATCACCCTATAAATTGGAGTTTGGAACAAGTACTTATTCGTTGGATCATGATATGCTTTGCATAACATTATTTGACAGTATCGTTGGCGTAATTGATTCTTTTGTAGTGGTTGCAACCGAGGCCACCACCGATAATAAGTTTTCTGATACAACCTCCTTTGTTATTTCTTATTTCAACGAAAACCAACCTTTTATTGATGGGGTAGAGAACCAGCTAATTTTGGCAGGGGATGTTTTCTCAACATTTAATTTAGATGATTATTTAACGGAGTTAGATGGCGACAGCATTGTTTATTCTATTGTTGGAGCAAATAGCATCAATATCAATGTGGATGTAAACCATCTAGTAACTATTACACCTAATTCTGGCAGTTGGCTTGGTAGCGATACCGTAATATTTGTAGCAACCGATTATACTACCGATGCATTGTTCGATATCGATACAGTTATTTACTCTGTTGTTCCGGGAATAACCTTGTCTGGCATAGCAGATCAATCTATAACAGACCTACAGTCGTTTGTTCCCGTGGCTCTAAACAACTATTTAGATCACTTTTACAATGATCCCGTAATTTATGCGGCGACTGCTGGAGATTTAATTCCAATTATTACCAACGATACTTTAAGAATTTATCTGCCATCTGTTGGGTGGTTAGGGAGCGATACAGTTATTGTTTCGGTAGAGAATAGCAATAATTCAGCGCTGTACAACACAGATACAATCATTTTTGAAGTAAGGGCCGTACCGCTAATTAATTTGCCGATTGAACTAACTGGTGTTGCAGATCTCATTCTAGGGCCAATAACCGATTTGTGTGAGGACTTCTTGCCTAAGTTGGTTAACACAGACAATGACTCTATTGTTTGGGACGTTTATCAAGCATCCTCAACTAATTTAATTGCTAATATCGATAGCGTTGGAAACCTGTGTATGACTTTTACTACAGGTGGTGAATTCGTGGATTCTGTTCTCGTTACCGCTACGGAATTTGGTACCGATGAATTGTATACAGATTCGGCGTGGCAGGTAATTCGATATGCGCCTGATAATGCACCAGTACTTACTGGAATTGCAGGCCAAACAATTATTCAAGATGAAAGCTTTATTGCTTTTGATTTAGACGATTATCTAAATGAGTTTGATGGTGATTCTGTTTTGTTT
>JABSPQ010000121.1 GCA_013214205.1 Flavobacteriales bacterium | reverse complement strand
TCTGCGTTATTTTCTAAACTTTGTTTCCTTTGGTAAAAATTATCATGCGAAATATCATCTTCATCAATCATATAATCCGTATGTGTAAAAGCAACTGCTTTTACTCCTTGATGAAGCACCAATGCTTTGCCAATTTTTCTTCCACTTCCGTTCAATGATGAAAATACACCATCAGGCATTCCTGTTTTTTTTGCGGCCCTATTAATGGCTCCAGCAACCAAATCATTTACCCCCAAATGTGAACCATGTGCTTTTACAATAACTGGGCATCCAGCGGCCAAAGCCGAAGCAGTATCACCTCCAGCAGTTGAAAATGCTAGTGGGAAATTGCTTGCAGCAAAAACAACTACTGGCCCTAAAGGCGTTAGCATTTTTCTGAGGTCTGTTCGTGGAACAGGAGCTCGTTCGGGTAGGGCGGTATCAATAACAGCTTCTACCCAGCTGCCTTCCCTTAGTAGGTCAGCAAACATTCTTAACTGAGTTGTAGTTCTGGCTCTTTCTCCTTCAAACCTTCCTTGGGTTAGTCCCGACTCCAGTGCTGCACGATGAATAAGTGTATCGCCCATCATCTCTATTTCCCTTGCAATTTCCTCTAAAAAATTGGCTTTTTTGGCTCCCGACATGCTGCTATAAACTTTAAAAGCATGGGTGGCCTTTTTTACTGCTTCATCTATTTCTTGCTCCGTTGCTGCGTAAAAGTCTTCCGAAAGACTTGAGCCATCATGAGCAGCAACATTTTTTACCAAATCATTTCCTTTGGCAGAAGTTGTGAATCCTATGTAGTTTTTTCCTGTTATCATATCTTATACATTTACCAATTCTTGATGATTGATGTTTAAATATTCGGGTAATGTTGGTCTTGATGCCATTGCTTTTTCAATGATTGCTAACACTTGGCTTCTTTCTTCACCAATTAAGGGTAGGCGTGGAGCCCTAACATGTTCGGTACCTAAACCTGTAGCAACTTCTGCCAACTTAATGTTTTGAACCAATTTTGAATTGATGTCCAACTCCAATAAAGGAAGGAACCAGCGGTAAATTTCTAAGGCTTCTTGATGCCTCCCTGCTTTTGTTAAACGATAAATCGCAACGGTTTCTTTTGGGAAAGCACATACCAAACCAGCAACCCAACCGTCTGCACCCATCAATAAACTTTCTAATGCTAAGGTATCTACACCGCACAAAATGCTAAATCGATTGCCAAAAGTATTTTTCATGCGAGTAATGTTTGATATGTCTCGTGTTGATTCTTTTACTGCTTGGATGTTTTTACATACAGAGAGGGCTTCAAACATCTTAATAGTTACCTCTATTTTATAATCCACAGGATTGTTATATATCATAATGGGTAATGAAGTCGCATTGGCTACTGCCTTAAAATAGGCAATGGTTTCCCTATCGTCTGCATAGTAATTTGTTGGTGGAAGCATCATTAATCCATTGGCACCAAATTTTTCAGCTTTTTGTGCCGATTCAATAGCGGCCTCTGTCGTTTTTGCTGTAATGTTCATTATTACTGGCACTTTACCATCTAAAAATGCGGCAGCGCTTTTAAGTAAGGTGTATTTTTCCTCATCTTCTAGACCACTGGCTTCTCCAAGGGTACCACCTAATATGATACCATCTACACCTGCTGTAATTTGAGCGTCAATATTTTTTAAAAACCATTTAATGTCTAGCCTATTATCTTCAGTAAACTTTGTTGTAACTGCGGGGAATACCCCTTTCCAATTTATTTTCATGAGTTTATCTTTTTAGTTTAGGGCAAATGTAGGCTCACTTTAAATGTAATTATTGATCTAAAATATCGTATTGTGATACTATTTTACCCCTTTTGTTGGAGTTAAGTATTTTTATTGCCATATTTGAATCATAATGAAAGAATTATGAAAGTATTACCATTTAAAATACCCAAAACAAAAAGAGAATCTTTTCGTGTGCAAATAGATGACATGACCTATTTCTATGATACTTTACACAATCATGCTGAAATTCAAATTACCTTATTGGTAAAAAGTGAAGGCACGTTAATATGTGGCGATTATGTCGGTAATTTTAATGAGGGCGATTTGTTTATTATTGGTGCCAACCAACCCCATGTGTTTAGAAATAATAAGGAGTATTATGATGAAGAAATATCGAAAGGAGCTTATGCCATTTCTTTATTTTTTGATAGAAACTCTTTTGGTAGTGAGTTTTTTACCCTGCCTGAAGTGGAGTTACTACAATCATTTTTAAATAAAACACAAAGGGGCTTAAAATTTAGCCCTCAGGTAAGGGATAAAATAAAACCAATTATGTTTTCGATAGATCATCACAATGGGTTGGACAGGTTTATTCAACTGCTCAAAATTTTGCAAATTTTAGCCGAAACAGCTGACTATACCTTTTTAGCCAGTGCAAATGAAATGAAACATTATGATGAGGCAGAAGGTCAAAGAATGAATCGCATTTTTCAGTTTACCATGAAAGAGTATTACAGAGACATTACTTTAGAAGAGGTAGCCAATTTGGCGAGTATGACCCCTAATGCTTTTTGCAGGTATTTTAAGATGAGAACGCGTAAAACCTACATCAATTTCTTAAACGA
>JABSPQ010000120.1 GCA_013214205.1 Flavobacteriales bacterium | reverse complement strand
TTCTTAGTAAGTATCAGACTCTTTAGCCGTAGTTTCCTTTTATAGTTCCTTTCCTTTTTATACAGAATAGTTAATTCTTCTTCGCTCTCTTTTATAAATATATTAGCTCTTTTTCCCATACTATAAATATACGAAATATACAGGCAGCTTTGAATTATAACTGGTATAAGTAAGACTTGGAAAAAATCAATAAGGATCAGGTTCAATCGTTTTATTCTGATAAGCTGTGTTCTAATCAATGGATTTCCCACCCTGAAAACCCAATAGTTACGGATATCCAAAAAGCTCGATCTGTAGGAAGGCCATTCGATCATCAGAATAAATTATATCGTCCTGCATGACATGTACTCCTCATTACGGTTATGGAATGAAGATTTGTGAAGTGATACAACTACCTGAGACGTATTATGAAGAAAATGTCATTCATTCCATTAAGCCAGACTGGGCGAAACGTTTGGTCTCAACTCATACCATAAATGCAGCGAAGAAATTGATGGTAGTGGATGCTTTGGTTAAAAGGAGAAGGTAGCGTAGGTTCAGGATGCTAAAATTCGCGACAAAAACTGATTCTCCAATTTGTTATTACCAGGATAAGTTCTACAGTAGTCACGCCAAGCTCGGTGCCATAGGCGCCATGACATTGGCATTTTTTCTCCTTTTAGTCTACGCTTTAAGAGGTTTCGAGTTTGCCATGGTTTCGGATAACGTGGGTAGTGTAGTAGGATTGCCGAATCTGTTTCGTTGGCATTTTTGTTTCTCCATCCTCCTATGTAATTGTATTTCTCTGGAGCCAAGCGCACATTGCTTTCAAAAAAGTGGTTGAGGAGATACTGGTCAGCGTGGCCAGTACGTACTTGTTGATAAAACTGGGGGGTGATCTTGTCGAGCAGTTCTTTGTAAGTATGCCGCTGTAGTATAGGTTGGCGAACCAGCATCATGCCAGAATTGAATCCAGATTCAAAAAAGGGGTCGGTTGTTTTCGAAGCACTCGTTTTAATGAAAGTGGATTTATCCCGAACCATATTTTGCGTACCATCTGGACATGCCACTAAATCTCCTGACATTTGCCAGAGCCTATCCAAGCTGCCTAGGCACAGAATATCGCTGTCAACATAAAGCACGGAATCATATTGCTCCATTCCGAAAATCTCAACCGATAGGAAGCGTTTCCATATTCGGCTGTAGTTAGGTAGTTCTTCGCCAAGTACTTTAAGTTGATGCATTAACTCAGGACTTGCTGCATGAAACTTTACCTTAAAGTTAGCAGATAGCCTTGTCATATACTTCATCGGTAACTCGTGGTGAATAATCACGAATTCCCCTTTGAAGTCGGGGTTGAATTTGATTATGGAATGCAGCAATACTTCTGTACCAATAATGAAATTGGGGTCGGTAACTGTGGCAAATGCGTGCATTTTAGAATAGTGTTAGGTTTAAGTTTGCTTGGCAAGATAAGGTTATTTAATGCAGCTAAGCACTGATGCTATCTTATTCGGCCATGTAATTTGAATTTAAGAATCATTTTCTTTGACTTCTACATGATTTGTAATGGAAGATTGGAGTCATTGTCGGCGTACAGCAATAAATAGATTCCTAAATTCAGCATTTAAATTACAGATGTAAGATTTTACAGGGAGATGTGGCAGGGCAAACGCATTTAAACTTTTAGTAGAATTTCGAGATATTGATTATCCCAACCTGCTTTTTTCTTTTGGACTGAATTCCCATTTTACAAGTTTTCTCTTGCTTGGCAAGGTTTAGCGCTATTTTGTTAATCAATGAAAAATTTTGGGACGCGTTACCTTTTCTATTGAGGTCTTCATTGAATGCTACATCTAATGAC
>JABSPQ010000012.1 GCA_013214205.1 Flavobacteriales bacterium | reverse complement strand
ACAACACATGTTTCACTGCCTGAGCTGATCGTCAGGTCGCTGCGAAAATAAACAAACACAAAATTAAGCAATGAACTCATCAATTCCACGTCTGTACACGATTATTCCTTTAGACCCTCCAGAAACGTACGCCCAACCACTAATACCTATTAGGCTCGAATAACTCGGCAACGATAGATTTATCGTAATATCAAATGGAATACTAGGAACTGGATGATCAGCGTTTTTTACACATCCGCTGAGCGAAAATGTAATCAATAACATTAAAATAAATCGTACTTTCATTGCGTTGTGTAGATAACAAAGATATGAAGATTAAAACGTTATATACAATCCTTTTATTGTTCATCGGGCTAAGTCTTGCTAGTTGCGGGAGTAAAGGACCTGATAGCGCGCTCATGTCTCCAGAACAGATTGAGAAATCCCTTGAAAAAGACAAAAAAAAGAAAGCTAAAGCAGGGAAAAAGTCTCAAAAAGAAGCTTATAAGCGTTATTGGTCACTTCAAACGAAGGAAGCTAAGAAATCAATCAAGCAGAATGAAAAGCGCCGTAAACGCGTAGCTAGGAGGCGTAAAAAAGGGAAGCCGCATTAGCACTGATTCCTGTTGGATGTTACGCTTAGTATGATCAGAAGCTTTATCGCTTCTTCTTGCTCAATATGAGTTTGAACCTTGTCAGAAAACCGGAGTATAAGTTAAGCTATATGAGCTAAGGCAATTACTTAGAATTATGGTAAGAGAACGAAAAACGTACGACAAGAGCTTTAAAGTTAAAGCGGTTGAGTTAAGCCTAGCAAGGAACAATGTAAAAGAGGTGGCTGATGAATTGAATATTCCAGCCCAGTTATTATCTGTTTGGCGCCGAGCCTTCCGAGATAACAAGGACATTGCTTTTCCCGGGAATGGTAATCTAAAACAAACTGAAGCAGAAAAAGAGTTGGCCCAGACTAAAAGGGAGTTGCGCGAAGTTACCATGGAACGCGATATATTAAAAAAGGCGATCAGCATCTTTTCCACGAGCGACAGGAAAAATTTACATTCATAAGGATGAACAAAAATCTATTTCCTGTTGAAAAGATGTGTCAGGTCTTCAAGGTTAGTCAGAGTGCCTATTATTCCTGGAATAACGGCGATTCCAGCATAAGAAAGAATCAAGAGAAGTGTTTATTGGAACTTATCGAGATCATCTATGCGAAGAGTCACAAAACTTATGGAAGTCCAAGGATATTCTCGGAGCTTAAGGCTGAGCAAATTTCAGTATCAAGATCCAAGGTAGCGCGTATTATGAAAAAGCATTCAATCCGCTCTGTTCATGCCAAAAAATTCAAAGTCACAACTGATTCAAAGCACAAACATCCTGTTGCCGAGAATATTTTAGATAGAAATTTTCATGCTGATCATAAAGGGGAAAAGTGGGTCTCGGATATTACATACATTCAGACAAAAGAAGGTTGGTTATATTTGACTAGTATCATGGATTTGTATGACAGAAAGGTGATTGGATGGGCTATGAGCAAAGGAATGAAGGCTAGCGAAACAGTGGTGCCAGCATGGGAAATGGCGACAACAAATAGACCTATTATGAATGATCTAATTTTTCATTCAGACCGAGGAGTTCAATATGCTTGTACAGAATTTACTGATCAATTGAAAAACCCATTAATAACTCAAAGTATGAGTCGAAAGGGAAATTGCTGGGACAATGCCGTAGCTGAAAGCTTTTTTAAATCCTTAAAAAAGGAATGTGTTTATCGAAATAAATACTTAACCCGGAATGAAGCGAAATTATCGGTGTTTCAATGGATAGAAACGTGGTACAATACCAACCGAAGACACAGCAGTCTTGGAAACAAATCAATCAAAGAATTTGAAAAATCAATTAATAATCACAATTTAGCTGCATAGCTTAACTCGCTCTCCGTAATTCACGGGCAAGTCCAAAGGGTGTAAATTCATATGAAAGGAATAGTCTTTTAATGTATTGTGTGTTTTATAATGGAAACGACACGACATGAACAAATCGTTAGTAAATAGTTGTACAACTATGCGTTAAATCGTTAAAGCAAACGACTTTAAGTCGTTTATATTTAGTTAATTCTATGGTAAAATAAAGTTAATTCCCTATTTTTGTGACCTAAACTAGACTTCTTATGAAATATGTATGCTATTTTTCCCTTTTGATGATTCTTTTTGTTGGTTGTAAAAAGGAAAACCGAACACCGAGTTCCCTTAACAGCACCTCAACTCCTGAAATAAACGCTAAGAGCCTTACTCCAAGTGGATTTAAAATTGCTGAAAAGATAGGCGGAATAGTCATTTGTACAGTAGATGAAGATATTCTGACAGCAGCGATCGTAGATTATTATGGTGCAAACCAAATGAAAAGAATGATGGTCAGAGAATTCCATGAAGGTCAACCAAATAATTTTTTCATATTGAAAGGTCGAGTGAGACAAGGAAACCAAATCACACGCTACGCTTT
>JABSPQ010000119.1 GCA_013214205.1 Flavobacteriales bacterium | reverse complement strand
TCTTTTTTTGTTTCTCCAAAAAGTTCGATTTCTGTCCACGAATCACATCCTGAAATTATTGCTGATACTGTTTGAAAAATAATAGCTTCTAAATTATAAAGTTTGGTACGGTTAATTCTAGGGTCTTTCAAAACAGAAAACAGCCTAACGGATTTTTAGTCATTTTGCTTACAAGATGCTAAAAAACAGCTAACTGAACAATCTCTAAATAGTGTGTTTGACTGGTTTTTAAACAGCTAATTGCGAACAATCTTCCTTTAGAATTGGTATAATTTAGACCCGATTGCCCTGGAGTTAATAAGAAGGAAAATGTATTGAAGCACTTGCGATATGGCTAAATTCACTCCTCCTCCAAATACACCGAAAAATAAGGCTTCAATATTTTCAGGCTGGCATCTATGTCCATTTTTAATATTGACGTAAGCGTATCTAAAAATACGAGGCTGTTCACGATGGCATCTCGCTGCGAACCCAACAGAATCCGTTTAGAAAGCTTCACGTTCACTTCATGCAGCCGATTCGTAAATTTCTTTAGCCCCGACAAATCGGGGTTTGAGGAATGCCCCTTTTCCTTTCGAAGATATTCGGCTGTGAGGTACATCCCTACAAAACGAAAGAGCGAGTGTCCCATTCCACCGAAGGGAACATGAAAGCTCGCCATTGGCCGAAGCTTTTTCATTACAGGACACGCCGATAACGCCAGGCACAACCCCATCAACGACCGTATGGCGCTTTGCGCAGGCATAGATCCATGTGCCTTCACATCATTCATTTCAACAGTAACCTCCACCGTTTCGTGGGAGACTCTACCTCCAAACACATCCAGAATTGGTTGAATAGACAATGCTGCAGGACAGGTTATTCGTTCCCCTTTAGGAATTTTACAACCGGCACACTTCCCGTTTTCCAGCTTAAGCCAATCGGCTACAGGTTCATCAAGATATTCAATTGAAGTATCTCCCTCTTCGTCCACCTCAAAACGAATGGGATCTTCGCCTTTAAAATTTAATGTGTATATAATCATATCGCTGTATCGTATAAATCACAGTTGTTAAAAAACAGGATACATGTAAAACCTATGCCACAATTATTGATCTCACCTAATTGATAGTACCATCAAGAGAATAGACGGTAACCAATTTATTTAGAACAAAGTAAATTGTCTACATTTTAGAATACTTCCTCTTTTCGAGAAAGTAAAATCAGAGAGGGCCAATAAAAGATGGCCAATTCCGCTTTGCGGAACTGACCTTAATCACCTAAAAATCAATAAGAAATACTTTCACTTTTCTTTAATTGTTAGCGTGTTGTTTTATTTCGTTATCTAATATAGGATACCATTCCTCTAACCATTCAATGCAAGATTCAGGATTACTGTCAATTCCTCTTTGAGTAAACTCCATATATTCATCCGGTATCCATCTGGAATTGCAACAAAAAAATGGAGTTTAAGTTAAGCTATGCCGCCTGATTAAATTGATTATTATTCTGATTAAATTGTTCTATTGATTTATTTCCCAAGTGGGAGTGCCTTCTTTCTCTGTTATACCACGTTTCCAACCAGTCTAAAATTGACATTTCTGCTTCGCTTTTTAGAAAGGTCGGTTTGTCTGTAAACGCATTCTGTTTTTAAGGTTTTGAAAAAGCTTTCAGCC
>JABSPQ010000118.1 GCA_013214205.1 Flavobacteriales bacterium | reverse complement strand
TAATAGTGTTTACAGCCTACAATTTAAGAAGACTATTCTCGATAATCGGACAAAACGAGCTCAAGAAGTACTTCAAAGAGCTTGACTATTTTCTAACTCGAATATTGATACCCATAAAACTCATATTGTCGATTCTAACAGCTAATTTTAGTATCGTTAACAATTACAAACCAAATTTAAACCACGCTTAAATAGCTTCTATTCGCTCCATATTTTAAGTAAATTGGAGGTTATTAGACGAACTGGCGTTGGAGTATTCTACTGATACAACTTACCAAATATTTACTGCACCATAAATTTCCCTACTACAAGTTTATCGACAACAAGCAAGTACATACCCGGAGCAAGCTCGTTTAAATCTACCTTATCTTGCAAGCCTTTAATACTGGCCACTTTTACACGATTACCAACAAGATCAATAATCTCGACAGTTGCTGTTTCCGAAGTCGCTCTGTTTAGATACAATACATCACTAGCTGGATTTGGGTATATGCTAAATTGATGATCAATATTGTCGGAGATACCACTCAAGGTACATCCATCAACATCTGGATTCACCTCTACATAATCTCCTGCTTCCATCGTAACCCCATTGAAACCCTCATAATCCATAGCATAACGATTCATTCGGAAAGTCAAATTAGTATTTATCGTAAAGAGATCTCCTTGACTTGCGGCCGTACCATTGTTAAAAGGCGTAACATATTCCCAAACTATTTCTCCCGAACTAGTCACCTCAAATGTACGTCCCCAACGTCCAACACAAATTAAGGTATTGCCATTCGCAAGACGTTGCGCACTAGAAAGACCAGTTGAATGCATGTTTTGCATCGGATCGGCGGTATACTCCCAATCGAATGTTGCAGGGCCGTAGGTATTCCCAGTCATATCGTACTTAGATGTGGCATAATTGAATGGCGCATCTATAATTACCACACTAGAATAATCATCACCCACTTGATTGTTAAAGACCATTATTTTTCCATGATCTTCAGAAGATGGCTCGTCAATCCAATGCGTATCATGGTTATAAAAAAGCTTCTGATCTGTTGTGTCACCTTGATTGTAAGCTGCAGGATTTCCCCAACGGTAAAGTAATTGTCCACCCATCTCAGAGTTTCCTCCAGCATCCGTTGCAGCTTCCGCTGTGGTTGTACTGTGGTCAATAATCCAAAGTTCGTCGAAAGTGGGAATGCTGATCATAACCTGATCGAGATCTGCATTATAATCTAATGCATTCGCATGGTGCCAATCGGCCTTGCCTGCTCCCCCAACATAATTAACATTTATTTTACCTGGGCTCATCGAAACATCGCCCCAGTTTGCTTTGGTATCGTCAAAATCCTGAACCAAATGATCCCAAGCATGCCACTCCCATACAATAGTTGCTCCACCTGCACCGTCGGGTTGCAATTCAATAATTTGATCAGGCCAAAGAGATCCTTCAATAATAAGGTTTGTGTCGCGTCCCGCAGCAACGGCATCAAGGCTATCAACCCACTCCCATACAATAGCCAATACATTACCATTTGGCATTGGAGCCATATCATGGTGGATCCGTCCTGCTGCATCATTCCAAGTATAAGACCATACAAGTTGATCGTCCCAAGTTCGTTCTTCAATGGTTTCACCTCCGCCACCTGCATATATAGGATCGCCAGAAGCATCTGGGTCGCGTTTTCCTATTAGTATGTTTCCGGTGGGCAATAAGTAGGATATATTTCCAGGAACAGTGGTGTTATCGGACCATGAGTTCATAATTCGGCCACAATTATCGAGTAAAAAAACAGTGCCTTGTTTATGTGGATAAATAAGGTTGTAACCTGCCATTGCCTTAACTTCATCATGTGTAGTAACTGCCACAGTGTTTTGAGCTGATAAGCAACCAAAATACATAGACGTAAATGCAAATATTAAAAATAATCTCTTCATTTTTTTTTATAAATTATATATTATTAAAGCCTTATAAATAACAATTATTCAATTAACGCAAATCCGATTTAGCACTAGTTCAATAAATCGTTATTTTGCGGTATGAAGATAAGCAAAATTAAATTGCCCCTCCTACCTTATTCACTTATAGCAAGTGCGATAACAATCTCTAATTCTGTTTCAGCATCAAACTGTGTAGACTCGATACTTAATGTAGACCCAGACGGGGTATGTTCCTATTCAAACAACGGTTTTGACGTGGATCTTAACAGCGATGGCCAGGTAGACTTTCGATTTAATTTCTGGAAGCCGTATTACTCTTACGCCACCGTTTATGGTTATAAAAGCGACGGAGTTTACAATCCAAGCAATAAAATTGTTGGCGGCTCTTATAGGTTGTATACCAATATGGGAAATGCTTATATAGATAAACCTTATGCCGCTGCCTTGGATTCTGGTGATGTCGTTGATTATTCGGCTAACTTTTTAACAGGAAGTTCTTTTTTCCGAGTTGCATATTTCCAAGATGGTCAGGCCACACCTGCAAGCTCATCTTTTTGGATAGAACCTAACAGGAAAGGCAAAAAGGATAAGTATTTCGGTGTTCAGTTCGAAATTTCTGGAAACATACATTATGGTTGGATCAATGCTTCAATCCTCTCTAAAACAGAGGGTGGTTCTAGTATCACATTTCACGAATATGGATACAATACAGAGCCTAATCAACCGGTAAAAATATGCAGTACACCAGCTGGCGTTTCAGAACTTGGTGAAGAGTCTACTATCTACAGTTTCGAAAATAAAATAATGATTGAAAATGGAGGTGGAAACATCGAAATCTACAACAGTATTGGTCAGCTTCAGTACTCCGGATTAACCACACGAGGCAACAACATCATTGAAATTAAAAACAGCAAGGGCCTACACATTATTCGTTTCAACGGAGGATCGAAGAAGTTGTTTTTGAATTAGTGTGAATGGCGAAGTAATACTTAACTCTTCCTTCGAAGCTTTAGCGGAGTAGGAAGATCGCCTAAATTACTGGCTCTCAGGGAGGCTTCTCTCGATAATTATCGGTACAGAGTATGCTATATTATCGAAAAGCGGGAATAGTATCGAGCACCAATCTTTTTGCACAACGTCTTACAATGTCAACTTAACACTTGCGAAACATTTTATACTACTTGAGTATAACCCGCTTTACAATTTTGCCAAGTTCAGTTTCGACACTAACGAAATAAAGCCCTGGTGCATTTCCTGCTAAACTAGTAGTGTATCCTCTTGATTTACTAATTAATAAACCAGAGGCGTTCCTAACCTCAATTCCGATTACATCAGAGTTAGGAATAACCATTATACGATCAGACGTAGGATTAGGGTAAACAATAAAATGCTTATTCAAGTCTAATTCCGAAATACTTTGGTCGATGCCATTTACAATAAACGTTGCTATCGTTTCGTCGTAAGAACTTAAATAAAGATAATTATTCGCGTTGTCTGGAACTTGCATATTCGATATATACCAGAGTCCACTTAGTGCCCAGTCGTTTATTTTCACCTTGGTTTGATACAAGTCAACACCTATAGAATCCCAATTGTAGAAAAAGTCTTGTTGCCCTCCCTGTGGATTAACGATATTACCAGTGGTGTTTCCTAACCATACTCCAGCGGCGTTATCTGTAACATTAATAGTTATTGTTATTGTGTCGCTGTAATTTACAGGACTCGGTGTAACTGTAACTGAATTTACAACAGGAGCTATATTGTCGGGGGTAAGTGCATTTACGTTGACAGTTCCTATAACTGAATTTGAATTATCAATGTAAGTATAATTGTCGGCATTATCTGGTATTTGCATAGAGGCAACATACCACTCTCCACCAATAGCCCACTCATTGATTACTACTTTGGTTTCGTATAAATTGCCACCTATAGAATTCCAATTATAAAAAAAATGTTGTTGCGATCCTTCAGGATTAACAAGATATCCAGTTGTATTTCCTAACCAAACTCCAGATGCATTATCTGTAACATCAATTACTATTGATAAAGTATCACCGCTATTTACCGTTGTTTGCGTTATAGTCATTGAATTAAACACGGGAGAGGTAGTATCAGGACTTGATGCCGTAACATTAAACGTTGCATCGGCTAAATCACTTTGGTTTAGATAAGTGTAATTATCGGCACTATCGGGTATTTGCATAGACGAAACATACCAATCTCCGCTAATAGCCCATTCCGAAATTTGAATTTTAGCTTCATAAATATTAGCACCAACACTTGTCCAATTATAAAAGAAACCTTGTTGTGATCCAACTGGGTTTACGATATATCCAGTTGTATTTCCAAGCCAAACACCCGATAAGTCATCAGAGACATCAATGGTAATTGTTACGGTGTCGCCGTTATTCACTGTTACAGGAGAAACTGCTATTGAGTTCAATGTTGGAGGAGTAGTGTCTTCTACTTGTGCGTTTACTTTCTGTGCCAAACAAAACACAACTAGTAGAAAACACACGAATAGTCTGCTTAAATTAAATAAAATCACGTTAGCAAATGCAGAGCAAATGACAGAGGACTACTTTCAATTCAACATTCACATTGGATATTTAATGTTTCGCATTAGTTATTTGAATCCTAATACTCCTTTTTACAGAGAAAGTTGTGATGCTAAAACATTGGCTTTGCAGCCCTTTAAAGCAACTATTCCACATATGGAAGTAACTAATAAAAAGGCTTTAGGTTTACTAGATTCAGAAGAATATTTGTTTTATTTATTTTCTTTAAGTCTTAGTATTGTAGAAAAACAAGAAACACCTAATAATCGCTAATTATTATGGCTATTTATACGTTAGAAAACGTCATTACATTTACTAAAAAACAACACGTATATACACGTTGTAAATCCCGCTACAGTTCTTTAGCTACACGTCAGAATATGCCACCAAACCCCAAACCTACTCAACCAAGTACACCTTTTTAACTACTTCTTTACCGTCGTTTTGCACCTTAACCAAATAAACGGCTCCGTCTAAAGTAATTGATGTAGTACCTTTAAATTCCTCTTGGTATACAAGTTGGCCTGATAAAGTGTAGATGGTAACATTTCCTTTTCCGTTTATTACAACCGTATTATTTAAAGCCGTTATAATAGAGCCATCTGCCTCAATAGATTCTATGCCGATAGTATTGTCGATATAGCTAAACAGAAAAGCATCATATCCATCTTGTTGTCCCGAAACAAATACTTCGGAGTAATCATCCAACTCTACACCATACAACTTTCTAGATGAAACGTATCCTCGCTTTATCCAAGATTCGGTGCCACCCGGTGAATACTTAATCAAAAACATTCTGGTTCCTGGTCCGCCCGACGAGATGTTAAGAGCTCCAAAATTACCATTGCCCATCGTATAACCGCATACAACTATGCCGTCGTTACTATTTACTTCGATGTCTGTAGGTTGCTCTACCGTATATCCATCTCCTCCCCCATTTCTAACCCATAAAAAATTGCCATCAGCATCATACTTGGCAACAAAAATATCCCACTTATAATTGCTGTTGATTGTAGTACCTCCAAAATCGGCTGTATTAAAAAAGTAGCCACTAATAATACAATTACCCTTACTGTCCATAATGGCTTCTACACCTGCATCTCCATCAGTTCCGCCAGCGCTATTTATCCACAGTAAGGTTCCATCCGAATCATATTTCGCAAGAAAAATATCTGACGAACCAGCCGACGTCAAATCACCCGCCGTTGTAAATAACTTGTTGCTGTAGTATCCTGTTACCAACACATTATTATCAGCATCAGTCGCAATTCCAGCCCCTTTATCGCCATCTTCATAGCCAATGCTTTCTGCCCAAATTGCATTACCATCGCTATCCAGCTTAACAATAAATGCATCATAGTCATTATCGGCTGTAGTGGTTAGTTCAACGCTAGAACTAAAGGCAAGTGTATCTGAGAAATTTCCTGTTAAATATATGCTCCCATCGTTACCAACAGTCAAATCATATACCCTATCATCATTGCCTGGTCCTCCAAAAGTCTTTACCCAAATTTCATTACCATCTTTGTCAAATTTTAAGAGCAATATATCATTTCCATAAGTTAGATCACTTAAATAAGCGTTATCTCCAATATACGTTTCCCAACCAGCTTGGCCCGATATGTATATGTTGCCCGATGCATCCATATCCATTTGATATTCATAGAACATATCTCCAATATTGATTGCCCATTCAACTATACCGTCACTCTTATATTTCGCCAAGTACGATCCATAGCCATCTAAAAAATAAGGTGTTTCGAGCGAGTTAAATTCTGCACCGTAATCGTATCCACCATAACCACCCACCATGTATAAATCTCCATCGTAATATGCAATATCACTCTCAACATAATCATAGTTATCCATTTCTATTATTTCGTAGATATCCATAGATTGGGAAAATACGTTGGGAGTTGCAAGCAATAGGGATAAAAGCAAGAAGGTCATTTTAATTCGGGAAGCAAATATTGTCGACATAATAAGTTTGGTTTGTGGTTAATACATCGCTAAGTTAATAATTATGAACTATTAAGGTGGATAATACTACCATTGTGTAAGAATTACCAATTATGGTTCAAACCATGAGCAAATAGTATTTTAGCAAAATGAACTACTACTTGTCATCATATAAATTCGGAAATAGAACCAAAGAATTGAAAAGCTTGATACCTGAAAACAACAAAATCGGGTGCATAAGCAATTCAACAGATTTTGTTGGGTAGAGACCCTTTGATAGCGGATAAAAATGAAAAAGAGGAAATCGCTTTTCTAAACGAATTGGGGTTTGCTTCGGAATCCCTTGATCTGAAAGATTACTTCGGTAAGCAAGAGCTACTAAAACAAAAGCTAGACTCGCTTGGTGCTCTATGGGTAAGTGGTGGAAACACATTTGTGCTGAGGCAAGCAATGAGATTAAGCGGATTCGATCAATTATTCGAATCACTTCAGAAACGTAAAGACTTTCTTTATGCCGGTTACAGTGCAGGAATCTGTGTTCTGTCCGACACCTTAAAGCCAATCGATCGAGTAGATGATCCTTTCAACTTCCCCTATTCTGGTATCGACTCTCCTATTTATGAAGGTTTAGGTGTTTTCAATTATGCCTTTATGCCTCATTATGATTCAGATCATTACGAATCGAAGGCCATTGATGACGAAATTAAAAGATGTATAGATCAAAAATGGCTATTCAAGGCACTCCGCGACGGTGAAGTAATAATAATTAAAAACAGCTAAAGCGAATTAACCGTTTCATAAAAACTGCCCATAACCAATGTCATGAGCAGCTAAATCTTATTATAATACTTTACGAACTGCATTCTTGTTAGTCAGTTGGCAGAGACAAAAACGCTGTTGAGCCAAATTGTTAGCAAGAAACCTAACTGGCTACTTGAGCAGAATGCCAGTCCTCTGGAATTGGCCACCAATTGTTTCGGAACTTTTCACTTAAAGGTTGATTGTTTCTTTCATTTTTAACTTCCTTCATCTTCTTCTTTACCGCTGCTACAAGCTCTAACCCTGTATTGGAACTTTTAACGATAAAATCCTTTACGCCAAACTTCGCAAGTTCAAATTCCATTTGAGGCTCTGGATGTCCAGTCATAACAATCGTTCTACAACTACCCAACTTTAATCTTTTTAATATGTCCATTGCTGTTCCGTCCCCAAGATGGTAATCAATCACTAAGATGTTGATGTCTGGAGAATCTTTTAGATTGTTGATACAAGCTTTAACACTTGAGAAGTGAAAAACATTTATATCGATGGCATTTCTTATCTCATTCTCTAAATTAAAAGAGGTAAAAGTATTGTCTTCTACTAGTAACAGGTTTAATTTTCGCGAGAGTTCTTTCATATATTGTGTTATTGTAAAGTGATTATTATTAACGACATGGCTTCGTATACGGCACTAATTGATTTCCGTCTATACAATTCGATGAATAGTTATTAACTTTCCATAAGTGGCACATCTGGCGTGTGAATAGAAAGAGACTCAAGAAAAAGCACCAGTATAGTTCCCTGCTTTATTGAGGAAGACATTTACGCTGCTTTTTTGAAAATAATTAGTGAATGTAGACTAATTGTGATTTTAGAATTTAAGCTTATCTAGCCATCTATGCGCAGCATATTTGTCGGCGAACAACTCTGTTGGAAAAGGCGCCTTTTTCTGATTAAGAATTATAAGAAACGTTTTTGCTATTATATTAACATCGGTATCAGCAACTATTGCTAATGCACTTACCCCTTTAAGAGCTCGCCCTGTTGACAAAAAGTCATTTGCATCTGGTGCAGCGTCTACTACATTATTTGCCATTACCACTATTGGTGCCCTTATTCCTTTCATCAATTTCTCTCTCATCATCACATTTTATTCAGCAACTGCCTTTGTTAATCGCACAACATCATCATTAAGTCGGTATACGAATCGTCCACTTTCTGTCCAATATTCACCGTACTTACCTTTTATTAATCCAGTCATTTTGCAAGAAATTAGATGTTAAGTTAAAGAGAACCTGTTACGAAGCTACTTAATTACTACATCTCAACTAATTAGTACATAACAATATACAAATTTAAAAACTATTTATTCAGGATCAAGACAAGACAGTATTCCGGCAAATAAATTCGTTCAACAACTCTTTCTCTTCCGCGATCACATCCTACATATAGTCATAATCAAATCCGATTTACTTACTCCTGCTTACTCCAATACAAAAAAACATTAGAATTGAAAGCTGAGCGAGTTACCATCTTAAGAGGTTAACATTATTGCAATAGCCCGCCTCGACATTTATGGAGAGGTTCTACTATCTAACTCAAAACAAATAATATTTATGAATACAATCATAATCATGCACGAGTTACGTCTGAAACATGATTTATCACAACTAATACAGACTCAACTCATGCAATAAAACAAACACAACAAAACACGAGTTATGTCTGAAAGCTGATTTTTTCATGTATATTTAGACAAGACTCATACAACAATATGATGAACAATGAAATTAATAGGGAGAGAAAAGGAACAGAAAATCCTCAAGGAAGCTTTAGAAAAAAAGGAATCTCAACTCATAGCTATCTATGGAAGAAGGAGAGTTGGAAAAACATATTTAATAGAAAATACGCTAGCCAAAGAAATAGTTTTTGATATAACAGGAATTAAAGGAGCAAGCATACGTACACAACTCAATAACTTCAAAGCTCAAATTGTAAAACGATCTAAAACATTTCACAAGTCTCCAACTCCACAAAACTGGTTTGATGCATTCCAACTCCTACAAGAATACATAGAGTCCAAAGGAAGTGGAAAAAAAGTAATCTACATTGATGAATTCCCGTGGTTCTGCGGACAACGATCAGAATTTCTTCCTTTATTTGAACACTTCTGGAACAATTTCTGTGCTAAAAGGAATGACATTGTTGTAATTGTTTGCGGAAGTGCAGCCTCATTTATGGTTAATAATGTAATCCACAATAAAGACGGCCTACACGGGAGAATATCAACAACCATAAAATTAATGCCCCTTAATCTTTATGAGACCAAAGAATACTTTAAATTCAAAAAGATCAATTGGGATCACTATGACATAGTACAATGTTACATGATATTAGGAGGAATCCCACATTACCTAAATCAAATAGACAAGCGATACACGCTTCCACAAAACATCGATAGGCTGTGCTTTGAAACAGGAGGCCAACTTGTAGATGAATTTGATCAAGTTTTATTATCTCTCTTCAGAAATTCTTCTCTGCATAAAAGTATCATAACTGAATTAGCTCAAAAAAAAATAGGACTAACAAGAAAGGCGCTAAACGAAAATTTAGGTAAAGGAAATAATATATCTTTCACCAAAGCTATTAAAGAGTTAGAGGAATCTGGATTCATTGTGGAATGCCCTTCTTTCGATCTGAAAGCGACCAAAAATTTATTTAGATTAAATGATGAATTTTGTTTCTTCTACCTCAAGTACATCAAACCAAATAAAGGCCAAGGAGAAGGAACATGGCTTTATTTATTTAACTCTCGCTCATTTGATTCATGGTCGGGATTTGCATTCGAGATGCTAAGCATGAAACATACTCTCCAAATCAAAAAGGCATTAGGAATTCCTAAAGTAAGAACAACAACTCATAGTTGGACATCAAAAGAAGCTCAAAAAAGCACTCAAAAATCAGGTGCTCAAATTGATATGTTATTGAAAAGACAAGATAGAAGGATTGATCTTATTGAAATGAAGTTCTACAATAAGCCTTATACAATCACCAAAGGTTATCGTGATCAAATGATTAATAAGAAGGATGTTTTTGAAGAAGAAGTTGATCCTGATGAAGCGATAGCACTAGTAATGATAACAACAAAAGGTCTCAAAAAGAATATACACAGTAATATTCTAACTGACGACTTAACAATGGATATCTTTTTCGAGAAAGACTAGACAATACTTTATCTAAAAACACACATAAAGTTGGAGATCTAATTCTCCCCGTTTTCATCTTCCGCCTCCCCGATATTATTTTTTTGTTTTTTTCTTCTTGCTACTTGGCTTGGGATAAACCTTATCCTCCAGAGCCCAAGCATACCATTTATCGGCCATTTCTTTGAGGCGCGAATGTTCTGTTTCTGCGAGGTTATTGAGCTCTGTTCTATCTTCATCTAGGTTATATAGCTCCCATTTTTTATGGACTGGGCCTTCTGAAGCTGCGACTCTTTTCCCCACCAATTTCCAAGGGCCATCGATCATAAATGCGTTGTTTTCATGCTCTGAGAACAATGGCTTGGTACGCATTAGAGAATCGCCAGAAAAAGATGGAGCAAGTGAAATACCACGCAATGGGTATAGATTATTACCTTGATAGGTATTTGGGTATTCGACTCCACATACCTCCAAAAGAGTAGGAACAACATCTATCATTTGAGCCGGGCCTCGATACCATTTACTTTGATTTTTTATGCCTTTTGGCCAATGCATTATAAAGGGTGTTGCTGAGCCACCTTCATGGGTAAAGTGCTTGTAGAGTCGGAAAGGTGTATTAGAAACATTGGCCCATCCAGCACCATAGTTATTATATGTCTCTAGATTGCGTTTTTCAATATCGACGATAATACCTGTACCAAGCGTTTTCCCTTCAGCGCACGCACCATTATCAGACATGAAAAGTATCAGCGTATTTTCAAAGAGCCCTTGGTTTTTTAAAGAAGTTATTAGTTTACCTATATTTTGATCAACACGATCAATCATTGCGGCATACACAGCCATGCGTAAGTTCATTTCGTCTTGCTTTTCATGCTCTATACTGTCCCAAGCTGGCACTTTAGAATCACGCGGAGAGAGTCGATGTTTTTCTTCGAAGAGGCCCAATTCGATTTGACGCTGGTAACGGTTTTGTCGCAATTGATCCCAACCCATACTGTACTTACCTCGGTATTTGTCGATATCTTCTTCGTGTGCTTGATGTGGCCAATGTGGTGCTGTATAGGCTAAGTAGAGGAAAAACGGTTTTTCTTTCTCGCCTTCTTCTAAAAATTTGATGGCATGGTCTGTAAAAGCATCAGTTGTATAGTAAGCACGATCTGTGGTGCTTTCAAATGTTGTCAGTGGTTCATTGTCCTCAGTTATGCTTCTACCTTTACGTTCATCTGTATCAGGATAAAAGTAGCGTGTAGAACCTGCCAAGGGACCATAGAATTTGTCGAAACCACGTTGAAGAGGCCATCGTGATTGCTCAGCGTCTCCCAAGTGCCATTTACCTGCGAGATAAGTAGCATAACCCGAAGAACCTAGCAATTCGCCCAATGTGGCAGATTGCCGATTGAGAAAACCACGATAGCTGGGGAAAGCTTCCCCTTTATCGTGCTTGACACTTTTGGGCGGATTAGTCATGTGCCCGATGCCTGTTAGGTGAGGGTGTAATCCCGTCATAAGAGAAGCGCGTGTTGGGCAGCAACGTGAGACATTATAGAACTGAGAAAAGCGGACACCCCCTTCAGCTAATCCATCTATGTTAGGTGTTTTAATCTCGCCGCCATATGCACCAATGTCAGAAAACCCCATATCATCCACAAGGATAATGATGACATTCGGCCTTTCTGTAGGCTTTAATTGAATGTCTTCAGCAGAAGCCGATTGTTCTGAATTCTCTTCTTTAGTATTTACAGGTTTGCATGAAAATTGAATAAGAACAATAAAAATGACGAAATACTTAAATGGGCTTTTCAATTTATTATAATGTTTTTAGGTGTGTTGGCTGTTGATACTAATTGTTAAATGTAAGTTTATCTATCCACAACAATGGATTTTTAAGTGGTTGATTTCTCCAATCTTCGTCGCTAAAAAAGTAAATCAGGAGCATTCAATGCGACGTAAAATACATTTTATACTAACCGTAAGTATTTTAAAAATTAACTAGCCAAACGTTGAAGTGTTTCATTGGCATCATCTATTAAGTCGGCTGGGTACTGATGCAATTCTAATATTTTAATTGCGTTGCTTGTTCTTAAAGGCCCCTCTTTTAGCTTATGATCGAATATCAATTTCTCATCCTCTAAGACCGTTGCAAAAGCCTAACAAATGAATTATAGACTTATTTATTGGAAATATTGCTCAATATTGATCTTTCAACCTGTTAATATTTGAGCATAACGCCATTTATTGCGCTATTTTCTTGTTAGATTCCTCAATTAGACG
>JABSPQ010000117.1 GCA_013214205.1 Flavobacteriales bacterium | reverse complement strand
TGATGTTGTTTGGGATGTATTTTTTGTTCATTTCTCTTATAAGCCCACTGTTTGAGTCCCGTTTGGATCGAAAACCTTGTTTTTGGACATACCCTTTCCGAAACGGTTGAAGCTATTCTCTACTTTTTGTAGCGACAGGGGAGAAAGAAAGGTTTGTCCAAGGCAGCAAAAAACAAAGCAATTATAGTGGAAAGATTATACAATGAAGCTGAGTTAGCCCGCATTATTCATTGCGCGATTAAATTTCGAATCTTCCATTTTTAAATTCCAGTCTATTTCCATAATGCGATTTTTCAACGCTATTTGGTTCTGTTATTTAAAACCAGAGCATCTAATTTCATTATTTCTGGATCAAAACCGCCCATTTTTAGCAACAGGACATACCTCTCCCAAGGTTGCTGACGCTCTAATCAGCAACCACTATTGAGTGATGATCTCTCGAAACAAATCCTTGTACACAAATGCTTTCGAAAGCTGATATAAGATTCTTTTCTTAGTGATCTTTATTGTTGCTCCCACTTTGAGCAGATAGGTTCTGATGGTGCTAATTTGCCATTTTTCAGCTATTTCAAAGGAAGATTTTTTGATTCTCTGCTTGATGAGTAAGAACATTTCGTAAGCAAGACTACTAATGAAGAGCCGAAAGAAATTAGCCCAATAACCATGATTAGAAAGTCGATCAGAGAAGCACATGTTTTTTACTTCTTTGATTCTATTCTCACTCGCCTCACCTCTTTTTACATAAAAGCCAAAGTAAATTTCTCTGGCATCTTGTTCTTCTATATTGCTGATAATATGTCTAATATTCATTCCTAAACCTGTGCTTTCTATCTTTGAATAACACTGCTGCTCTTTGTGCCAACTTTTGGCTTGATAAGTGGATTTTATAAAGTGTTGGTGTTTTTCTCCTCGATTCAAGTAAAGATGTTTTACCGCTTTTTCTGCTCGTTTCACGTGCTTTTTCAGTACAGCATTACTCGCCTGTCCAGTTACAAATAGTAAATTATAATCATCTACCAACTCATAAAAAGGAGCGCAACTAAAACCGCTATCTGTTCTTATCACAATCTCCATTTTGGGATAAGTAGCTCTTATTTTTTTGACAATACGCTTTAAAAGCCCAACATACCATTTATTCGAATGACTATTTCCAGGACGCAATACTGGAAGAATAATTTGACCTGTTTCACCATCATGAAAAAACAATTCATTTAGCATAAACTGCCCATAATACCCATTAAACATTGACATTTGCTGATTACCATACGTGGGATCATCTGTTGCGTCAACATCTATAACAATACGTTTTCTGCCAGACAAACTCGACACATAATGATCCACCCAGGCATTGCTTAACCCGAAAATTGACTGCTTACTCATACTGTTTTCAAATCGTGAGATAGTCGGTTGAGACGCTAAATCCCCTTGAAGAACATCTTTAAATAGTGGATCGTGTTGTAAATGCTTTACGTCATTGGCATCTTCATAACCGAGCATTACCATAAAAACGCGCTGCTTGAGTTGAGCTTCTCGACTATAGGTGATAAATCGAGGGTTCCGTAAGTCAGGTAAAAGCTTACCAAATTTTTTTATCAACTTATGCTCACGTTCTATTTTTTCAAGAAGTATAAGCGATCCATCAGTGCTAATTTCTGATGCAGAAAAATCAATCGAAATAGAGGTGTTTTTTCTGTAAAATAATATATCTTTAGTGCTCAAAATTGGGTGTTTTTTAAAGTGCTTTTTTTATTGGTTTTCACATTAAAAATAACACTTTGCATCCAATTTTGTCTCTTTACAGTGAATTTTTCGGGTTAAATAGGCCACCAATTCATCATTAGTATAATTAAGATTTCCAGCCTGTAATGTTTCATTAAAAGCT
>JABSPQ010000116.1 GCA_013214205.1 Flavobacteriales bacterium | reverse complement strand
ATCAAAAGCTTACCCCTTCTGGTGCTTTTTCTGAAATAATAAAATTGTGGCATATTCTAAATCTTGAATTCAAACACACCTTAAACAAATTTCAACCCATTTCGTTGTACAAACAAGCCTGACTTTTTCATCAAGCCCTATAATAGCGAAACATTAATTCCTGTAAAAGTCGTTTCTCAATCTTCATCTAAACGCCGTATTCGATAGTATTATCTGCCCATCAAGCACTTACTGAATTTGAATTAAATCGATGACCTTTGTATAATTGGGGTTAAGATTTAAGTTCGTAGTTTCGATCAATGGGCCATCTTAAAATCTGTTCTTTCCTCTTCTTCATTATAATCTATGGTTGTGCTCCAATCGAAACCCCTGTAGAACATAGTAGACCAAACATCATATTCATTTTAACCGACGATCAAGGTTATGGAGATTTGGGCGTATATGGCTCAACAAAAATAAAGAGTCCGAGGATAGATCAAATGGCTGCGGAAGGCATCATGTTCACTAGTTTTTATGCGCATCCACTATGTAGTCCGTCGAGGGCCGCCTTTCTTACTGGTTGTTATCCGCAAAGGGTAGGGATGCCAGATGTTTTTCCAGCGGGCGCTCCTTTCGGACTTAGTTTAAATGAAACAACGGTTGCTGAAGTACTTAAAACAGCAGGTTATAAAACGGCTTGCATTGGCAAGTGGCACGTTGGCGAATATGATGAGTTTAGCCCAACAAAACAAGGCTTCGATTATTTTTATGGGATAAGGGGAAGCTCTGGTAATAGACAATATGAAACGTTTTCTGTTCCGCTGTATCGCAACGATAGCATGCTTACCTCCCGACCAGATCACTCTCAGTTCACAAAAAACTTTACTTCCGAGGCCATTAATTTTATAGATCAAAATAAGGATGAACCATTCTTTTTGTACTTGGCGCATACCGCCCCTCATGTGCCTATTTATCCAAGCGAAGAATTTAGAGGGAAGTCGGGCGCTGGATTGTTGGGCGATGCGGTAAGCGAATTAGATTGGAGTACAGGAAAAATATTGGACTACTTAAAAGAGAATGGACTGGATGAAAATACGTTGGTGATTTTTACTTCCGATAACGGCCCATGGGCTGGTTATGAAGGGCAGTCGGGAAGCGCTGAACCATTTAGAGGTAAAAAATTTACCACCCTAGAAGGAGGAGTTCGAGTACCTTTTATAGCTAGATGGCCTGGTAAAATAGATGGAGGTACTAAAAGTAATGTAGCCATTACCATAATGGATCTATTGCCAACCTTTGCAGGTGTGGCTGGAGCTGCGCTGCCACCTGATGTACATATTGACGGAAAGGACTTTGGTGAAATTCTTAAAGGAAAAAGTGTTGAGGTGCTTCACGATGAAATTTATTATTATGCTGGCACTTGGTTGCAAGCAATTAGAATGGGAGATTGGAAACTTCATTTGCCTATTAAAGAAGGACTTAAACCTATTTTTGGCGAGTGCAATTATAACTTTATAAATCACTCTGCAGCAACAGAAAGAGAGCAACTTTATGATTTAAAAGCTGATCCAAATGAAGAGCATAATTTGGCTGGTGATCGTCCTGAAATAGTGGTACTAATGTCTAACAAGGTGTTACAAGCACGAAAGAAACTGGGTGATTATAACTTCCAAGGATCTGAAACAAGACCTGTTGGCTATGCAATTGAGAGATTTAAAACACCTCAAGATTGGGTAAAAACAGCCTCTCAACAAAATTCATCTAGAGCTATAATTAAGGAATTGTGGGGTTTTGAGAAATTTCGTTACCTCCAATTAGAAACAACGGGTCGCAAAAATTATCAAGAACAATTAGAATGGTCGTTCTATGTTCAGAAAAAAGACAGAATATTAAAACAGAAAAATTAGAAACTACTTATCCCAAAGTTTAGTTGGGTATACGTTGGCATCTATCAGCTTATTAATTGAAGCCACCGCCAAAGCTTTATCTTCCTTGTAAGTAACCCCAAACCAAGTTTCTTCTGTAGGCAACACCTCAACCTTAGCTTGTCCTGAGTTAATTAAATCCGTTACAATATTTGGAATGTAATACTCAGCTTTCGCCTCGTTTTTATTGGCTTCCATAAACTCGCGCAAGCCTTTTTCGATGTGATCAAAAATACTTGGATGAAATCCCCAGTAGTTCATAGAAACATAAGAATTGCCATCTACAACACCTTGTTCATCGCTTTCGAAACCATAAACAACGTCGCCGTTAAGCTGCGCTATATTAGTTCTTTCAATCACTTCAATTAAGTGCTTGTTATCATCTACGCTACAAACACCACGGTTAACAGTACCATGTTCAGATAAAGTATTCTTTAAGATATAACCAACCGAAGCATATAGGTTTTCGGCGCATTTGTTATTTAAGAAATCGGCCAATAATTTGTACGATCCAGGACCATAAAAATCATCTGCATTGATTACTGCAAAAGGCTCTTGAATATCATCTTTGGCAACTAAAACAGCATGAGAAGTACCCCAAGGTTTTTCTCTTTCAATTAAATCAATTCCTTCCATCTCAACATTGACTTCTTGAAATACATAACGTACATCAATCATAGTAGTAAAACGGTTAAATATTGCTTTAAAGTCGTCGTAAAATTCTTTTCTAATTACAAATACTATTTTTCCAAATCCAGATTGAATGGCATCATAAATAGAATATTCAATAATAGGCTCCTCATTCGGGCCAATTCCATCTATTTGTTTAAGTCCTCCATATCTACTGCCCATACCGGCAGCAAGAATTAATAGCGTAGGTTTAACACTCATTCTGTTCCCATAGTTTTCCACGTTTTTCTCAGCAATATTGCCGAAATAATCGCGAGTAAAGTTAATATTATAGCGATAACATGCTCAGAGTATATCCAATAACCTAGGCCTATAAGCGAAGAATACGTGAAAATACATCCTAAAAACATACAGAGAATTCCTCTCGGTACGTTCCATTTCTCATTCTTTAATTCTGTCATGTGCTCTCCTGCAGCATGAGCTTTGTCCATTACAGTTTTCCAACCAGGTCCACCAGGATTAGTTTTCTTTACAAAATTGACCAATACATCTTGTTTTGCAGGAGATGTTAGTAGAGCAACACCAACCCATGCAATGGTGGTTATAATTATACTTAGAATTAATTCGAGATAGGATGGAATTTCAGTAAAACCAAGGGCTTCATGGCCAAATTCAAAATAAACAGCAATAACAAACGAAACGGTCATAGCTGTTATTTCACTCCAAGCATTGATGCGCCACCAAAACCAACGGAGAATAAAAATTAACCCAGTACCTGCTCCAATTTGTAGCAGTATTTGAAAACTTTTAAGTGCATCAGTTAGAAAAAGTGCAATTAAACCAGCAAAGAACATGAGTAAAACAGTGGTTATTCTTCCTAATAAAACCAATTCTTTTTCTTCACTTTTAGGGTTAACAAACCTCTTGTAAAAATCATGTACAATGTATGATGCTCCCCAGTTGAGGTGGGTTGAAATAGTTGACATGTAAGCCGCAATTAAAGAAACAACGACTAAGCCTAATATACCTGCCGGTAAATAAGTAAGCATGGCTGGATAGGCCATATCGTGCCCTACTTTTTGTGCATCAGGGAAAGCGCTCTGTATGCTTGCTACATCAGGGAAAACGATGAGCGAACAAAGGGCTACGATGATCCAAGGCCATGGACGAACTACGTAGTGTACAAAGTTGAAAAAGAACACTGATTTTATTGCGTTGTCTTCATCTTTTGCTGCTAGCATTCTTTGGGCTACATAGCCACCACCACCAGGTTCGGCACCTGGATACCAAACGCTCCACCATTGTACTGCAATAGGAATTACAAATACGGTAAGCAACAATTCCTTGTTGTCGAAATCGGGGAATATAGATAGTTTATCTACCACATTTGGATGAGAAAGTAAGTTGGATAATCCGTCAACCGATGGATGTTTTAAAGCTACATATGCAGCAGCAACCCCTCCAAAAATAGAGAGAAAGAATAATACGAAATCAGTAATTACAACGCCTTTAAATCCACCTATAGAACTGTAGATAACGGTAACAACACCAGCTATTACAACGGTTTGAATAGGGGTAATGCCCAATAAAATTCCACCAATTTTTATAGCTGCTAACGTTACGGTGGCCATTATTAACACGTTAAAAAACAAACCTAAATACAAGGCTCTGAACCCCCTTAAAAAAGCTGCTTCTTTGCCACTGTATCGCAGCTCATAAAATTCAATATCTGTTAAAACCCCCGATTTTTTCCAAAGCTTGGCGTAAACAAAAACTGTAAGCATTCCTGTTAAAACAAACGACCACCAAATCCAGTTTCCTGCAACTCCATCAACCCTTACAACGTTGGCTACAAAGTTTGGTGTGTCGGTGGAAAACGTGGTTGCGACCATCGACATCCCTAAAAGCCACCATGGCATTCCATTTCCTGATCCAAAATAATCTTTGGAGCTTTTTCCTGCACTTTTGCTTACCCACACTCCAATTAGTAGTGCTAAAACAAAATACGATGCAACAATTATCCAGTCAATTAACTCTAACTTCAACCTATTATGCTTGATTTAATTCGACGGCAAAATAGAAAAAATTCCCATGCGTCAATAGGTTCGGCAGGTTTAGTTGCCCACACAAGATGTTAACAATGAGAAAAGCGCTGAAAATTTGTACTTCGTCCTTCGTAATTTTAGAACAATCAATCTCAAAACTCTTGCTCTATACTCAAACCTGCGTTTAACCAGCCTTTATATTTCGGTGGTTTAACTATTGTTTAATCGCAGATAAACCAGCAACTGTGCTCTGTGATGCGTCATGTGATCGTTGATTAGCGTAAACATTTGACGTTTAGTTTTTTCTCCAGCAAAAAAATCAATTTTGTAGTTGAGGTTTCTTTCATCAAAGGACTTGGTTACAAGGAATACGTAATCGTACGCCTTTTCCAATTCTGCTTTAATTTGATTTTTATTCAAATCTTTTAAAGATGGGCCTTCAATTTCTTTTTGCTGTGCCGACAAATAAGAACTGCTAAGCCACATCATGTTTTCAATTAAATTGTTCAAATTGTTTCCGCGCGGTTCTAACTTCTTTAGTAGGTTGAAAATCCATTTGATCTTCCGGAAACAAATCCAACACCTCTAAAGTGTAAGCTCTTGAATTGGATATTTTCTCTTCGAATTCTTTCAGATAGCTCTGCGAATAGGAAACGATAGAAAGGAGTGTAAATAGGATGACAAGAATTGATTTCATACTCAACTTAAATAATGTTAAACTTAGTTTTATCTAACGTGTTTTCAAGAAAAAAATCTTTAAGTTATCATTTTGCTTAATTACATAAATCGAACATTTTTGTATTGCATCGACACAGTAATTTGCTTGTTTTTTGGGTATTTTATTGTAAAAATCAAGTCAAAACTTTTGGTTTCTCCTGGTTTCAATTCTATATCCCAACTTAACTCTCCCGAGTCTTCATTTTCTTTGGCCAACGACGTATTGATAGGGTTAATGACTATTTCGTTGTTTTGAGAAATTGGTAATTGATCTAAGATTCGCATTTTGATAGGAGTAGTTCGATTGTTTTTAACCGAGATGGTGTAGGCATGTAATTCTTTTCGGTTGGAACCGATGGTTTTCATCTTGCTAAACTCCTTCTTTTTAAATCGAGTTACTACTAATTTGTCGTCTCTACCTAAAGATACATCCAGGGTATCATTAGTGGTTCGAGTGTCTATCATGGACTGGCCAATATAGGTATCTCCGAAATAAATATTGGCGTATCCAGTAATTAAATTCACGTTTTCCCAATCTGTAATTCGACCCAATAAGAAAACATCACGCTCTAATTTAGGCACAGAATAATAGTTGTAGGTCGCTGTTAAATCATGACTGCTAACATTAACCATGTATGCTTTTCCATCGCTCGGTATGCTGTGCTTGTTTGCAATAATAAACTCGGCGCTTAGCAAAGAAGTAGTAATCATCGTTCCAACTTTCGATTGGTTTGCTCTCATCGAACTCACATCTACTCTCTTGCCTTTACTCGAATACTTATCCATGTCGTTGTAGCCATATTTATTGTCTCTATTTCTGCTGTTGTATGATACAATCCAAGGTTTTAATTTGGGTTTGCTGGCAGAGGTTAAAGGGTCTTGCGACGATAGTTTTATTGTTACGTTTTCCCAATCAATTTGAGATTGGTTGTAAATTTTCGCCATGTATTTAAGATGAATAGGAGCGTTTACTTCCTTCGCTCTAATGTCGTAATTGGCTACCCAGCCAGCATCTTCAACCACATATTTAAGCGAAATAGTTGGGCTCACGTTTTTATCCACAAGTACTTCTATAATAACTTCCGTACGTTCCGAGCTGCCCTTATCTCTATATTGCTTCAGTTCTTTTTGGAATATGTTTAAATCATCGATTGTTTTGAGTTTTTTCTTTTTTAAAGCTGAATGCAACTTGTTTATTTCAGTGATTTTTGATCTAAAAAAATCTGCTGTATTCTTAATTCCTTCTACCGTAATTCCTTGATCACCACCAATAAATTGATTTTTAAGAATCATCGATTTTTCAATTTCCAAAGCATCCATTTCATCTGCAATCATTATCTTTTTGTCTTCTAAAACCTCAATAGAAGCTAATATCGATTTGATTTTTGGTTTTTGAGTAACGTCTTCTAAGTAAGAAATCCTGTTGGAAATTGATAGAATACTCACTTCGTCGGTAATGGCAACTCGAATAGTTTTAGATATTATGTCGGGAGAAAGTTCTTTGAAAACAATTTCTGTTTTTCCAGGAGAAAGGTTTACCTGCTTATTCCGAGAAATTTCGGCTCCATCCAGATAAACAACAACGGATTCTATTTTAGTAATTAATTGTTGTTTTGAAGTAGCCGAATACGACGATAAAGTCAATAGGATGCCCGTAAAGGTCAAAGCAATTTTTTTCATAAGTGTTTGATTATGTAGGTTGATGGTTAAATATACGCTTGTTGGGGTAATTTTAGCCCTCAGTCCAGAGGAGTCCCTTAAATTTCATTTGAATTTTCTTGGCTTTTAAGTTGATTTTCTTTGCACAATTCGAAGTAAACAGAATCGGCCGACGAACTGTTTTCATTGAGCGCATGCATGGCAGGGCAATCACAATGTTTTCTGTCCTTTCGGATGGCTCTTTTGTCTTCGCAGGATTCCGATTGCGCAACTACTAGGAATGTAAAGGCTAAGATAAGTCTCATATTAAGCTAGTTGATACCGACCTAACGAAGAGGGCAACGAAATGTTGTATTGAGTCCTTTGAGATTTAAATGTAAAATGTAAAATGTAAAGTTTTAAGTAAGGGCTGCGTACTTAAAACTTGAAACGGGAAGACCTAACGGGCCTCAAAACTCTATACTCCTGCTCAAACTTGTTTTTACCAGCTTCCGCCAGCGCCACCGCCGCCGAAACCACCGCCACCAAATCCGCCGAAGCCACCACCACCGAAAGAACCACCTCCCGAGGAAAAGCCACCATAGCCACCATGTTGACTAGATGATGAAAGCATCATAAACGCCATAAAAGTCATAGTAGAACTGCCCATGTTGGTTCTTCTGTAACTCTTGTAGCTACTATATCTTGAAACAGCAACGAAGCCTAAAACAACCAGAATCAATATAAATTTGGCATAAGGAGATGAACTTTGTGTTCTGTTCCTACTTTCTTTAATATCATGCGGCTTGAATTCTCCACTAGCCAATCCGAAGATCATAGTAGTAGCTTCATCTATTCCTTTGTGGAAATTACCAGCCCTAAAATTGGGCTTCATGTAGTTCTCTATAATGCGCTTACAAATAGCATCTGGTAACACGCCTTCGAGCCCATAACCGGTTGCAATAAACATTTTTTTGTCCGATTTGGCAATTAGGATCAATACACCATTGTCTTTTCCTTCTTGGCCTATTCCCCATTGTTGTGCCAATTCTGTGGCATACATTCCAACATCATTACCTTCTAAAGATGCAATGGTAACAACAGCAACCTGTGTAGAAGTAGATTTTGAATATTGCACCAATTTGTTTTCCAACCCTGCTTTCTCAGAGCTGTTTAGGATATTGGCAAAATCATTTACTAGTCGTGCTGGGCTTGGTTTAGCAGGGTAATTTTGTGCGTAAACGGAAGTGCTAAATAATACGACTGCACCAACTAAAAATATTCTAAAAATTTTATTCATTACCAAAAGAAATTTCATCATCTAATTCGTTTACATCGTCTGATTGATACGGGAAGTGAGCTTTTAATTGTTCACCTGCCGATAATACGCCTTCGGATAACCCTTGGGCAAAATCTCCATTTTTAAAATGTACTTGCATCTTTTCTTTCGTGCTCTCCCAAAAATCATCTGGCACAACAGCATTAATTCCACCATCGCCCAAAATTGCGAATCTGTGATCTTCGGTTGCCAAGTAAAACAAAACGCCATTTCGCAATTCCGTTTTGTGCATTTTTAAAGATCCAAACACGTTAGAAGCCCTATCTAATACTGCTTCCTTGCATCTTTTCTCGATGTGTACCCTAATCTCTCCAGAAGTGTTTAGCTCTGCAGTTTTAATTGCACTAACTATTTGTTCCTGCTGTTCGGATGTAAAAAAATCGTTTGCCATATTATCTAGAATTTAACTTCTGGTGCTTTTTCTGCTCCTGCTTCTGAATGGAATCCATCTCTTCTGTCAAATCCGAATAATCTAGAAAGCACTACGTGGGGGAAAGATCGAATATACCCGTTGTAAGTTTCAATAGATTCGTTAAATCTTTTCCGTGCTACTGCTATTCTATTCTCAGTTCCTTCTAATTGAGCTTGTAATTCAAGGAAGTTTTGATTTGCCTTTAAGTCGGGATATTTTTCTACTACCACCATCAATTTAGACAATGCTGAGGATAAGCCTGCCTGTGCTTGTTGGAATTGTTGCATTGATGCAGAATTTAAATTATTCGCACTAATATTAATGCTTGTTGCTTTTGCTCTTGCTTCAATCACCGCTGTTAAAGTGCTTTTTTCATGTTCAGCATACCCCTTAACTGTACTTACCAAATTGGGAATTAAATCCAATCTTCTTTGATAATCAGTTTCTACATCTGCCCAATGTTTTATCACAGCTTCATCATAACCAACCATGTTATTAAATGAGCTTATGCTCGTCAATACTATTATTACTGCTGCTATAGCTATCCAATACTTTTTAAGTATTTCCAATGCCTTGTCCATAATTATTGATTAAATAAAGTTAGTCTGCAAATGTATCGATCTTTTTTGCATCAATACATTTCACTTAGTACCGTAGACGAATCACTAGTTAGAATATTTTATTCAGCTAGAATTTAAATTTGAATAGACCAGTGAAACTCCTTAGTGCTCAAAATGAAAGATTTTGTCCTATAAATCAATATAATTAGTATTTTTGCTACCCTTTTTTTAAGGAGCAATATAGCGTCACAAGGCGCTCATAACCAATAATAGAATAAGTATGTGCGGTATTCTTGCCATTGTAGGCAAAACAGATCCAGAGCTAGCGAAAGAGATTTCGAGTAGAATGAGTCATAGAGGTCCAGATGAAAGAGATATGTGGATTCAAGAGGATGGTTCTATCCTTTCACACGAAAGACTTTCAATTATAGATTTAACAACGGGTAAACAGCCAATTCAAGGTACTGATACTGCGTGGGTTGTTCACAATGGTGAGATTTATAATCACGAAGAACTTAAAAACGGAGAGCTATCGCACAAAACTTTTAGAACGACCTGTGATAGCGAAGTAATCGTTCATTTGTACGAAGAGTACGGCAACGATTTCTGCAACAAACTTAATGGTGTGTTTGCATTTGCTATTTTGGATGGCGATAAGTTTATTGCTGGTAGAGACCCAATCGGGGTTAAACCATTATATTACGGAAAAGGCGCTAACGGTGCTTTGTATTTTGCTTCTGAAATGAAGGTTCTCACTGATCAATGTGTAGAATTTCAAGCATTTCCTCCGGGCCACTACTTTACACCAGAAACTGGATTGGTAAAGTATTTTAACCCAGTTTGGGAAGATCATACTGTTTGTACAAACGATTTAGATTTAGACGCATTAAGGGATTCTTTAGTAAAAGCTACAGAAGATAGATTGATGACAGATGTGCCTTTGGGAGTTTTACTTTCTGGAGGGTTGGATTCAAGTTTAACTTCTGCAATTGCTAAAAGAGCAATGGATAAAGTGGGAACTGAACTTCATTCTTTTTCAGTTGGTTTAAATGCAGATGCTCCAGATTTAATTGCTGCTAGAGAGGTTGCAGAATTTATTGGAACTACTCACCACGAAATTTATTTTTCTGTTGAGGAAGGAATTAAAATCTTAGAGAAATTAATTTGGCACGCCGAAACATACGATGTAACTAGTATTAGAGCTAGTACACCAATGTACTTTTTATCTAAAGCCATTGCCGAAGAAGGCATCAAAGTGGTTTTAAGTGGCGAAGGTGCAGATGAAATATTTGGAGGTTATTTATACTTTAACAACGCGCCAAATTTGGTAGAATTCCAAAAAGAAACTATTAGCAGAGTAGGTCGTTTGTCTACAGCAGATTGCTTAAGAGCCGATAAGTCTACTATGGCTCACGGAATAGAAGCTCGTGTTCCTTTCTTGGATAAAAACTTCTTGGAAGTCTCAATGTTATTGGATCCAAAGCACAAACAAGGGAATAGAGATAAAGGAATTATAGAGAAGAAAGCGATTAGAATGGCTTTCGACGATAAGGAAAATCCTTTTATTCCAGAGCGTATTTTGTGGAGACAAAAAGAGCAGTTTTCTGATGGTGTTGGTTACAATTGGATTGAGGAGTTAATTGCTCACGCAGAAGCTCAGGTTAGTGATGAGGATTTTGCTGCAGCTGCAGAAACATTCCCACACAACACGCCAATGACGAAAGAGGCTTACTATTACCGTACAATATTTAACAAACTTTATCCTCAAGATTCAGCTGTTAAAACGGTACTTCAATGGATTCCTAAATGGCAAGTCAATTTGGATCCATCTGGTAGAGCAAATAACGAGCACGTTAAAACTACAGAAGAAGGTGTAAGCGAGAGCTAGAGTAAGACGCTGTAAAGCTCTCTAAATTCTATTCCCAACCATGCCACTAAGCGGTAAGTTTCGGAGAATGAAGGTTGATCTTCGTTGTTTCGAATTACGTTGAATCTTTGGCTCGACATTTCGAGGTGATTAAGATACAAGGAGTTTGGTTCGTAATCTTGCCTAATTCCTCTTAGTAATAAAATGTAGTTCAGTTTATTACTAATTCTGTTTCTATTAAGCGGTTCAAAATAGCGTCCTTTTTCAGCCTGTAAAGTCATTAGTAGCACATATGTAAAGCTTAATTGGAATGTGTTACTTTCGGGCAATCAGCAATTGCTATTTCGACAACCAAGAGTTGCTATTTGTTTTCTTGTTTGAAAAACTATTATTAACATGTTTGTTAACATGGAAGTACATATAGGAGAAAAGATCAAGGAAACATTTACAGAGTCGGGACTTTCCGTAACGGAGCTGGCCAGAAGAATAAAAACTACTCGGCAAAATGTTTATGGAATTTTTGAGAGAAGTAGTATCGATACGGCTCTTTTAACTCGCTTAGGCAGAGCATTGAATCATAACTTTTTTAGTTATTTCATTGAAGAGACAGCTGCGTTTCAGGATAACGAAGCTAGTTACCATAGATCGCCAAGAGTAACGGTGCAGATTGAAGTAGACCAAGAAAAAGGGGAAGAACTTTTGAGGTTGGCCTTTGGAAAAGATGGTGCAAAGCTCATATCTAAATCTTGATTAAGAGTTACGTAAAATTCCCGTTGAAAAAATAATTTTTGCGCTAAATAAAAGCGTAATTTTGTAGGACAAATGAAGGTAATTTCTAATTCCTACAGCGAATGAGTGATCAAATAAAACATGAATGCGGTATAGCATTTATTAGATTACTCCAACCTCTTGACTATTATATTAAAAAATACGGCACTCCACTTTATGGCTTAAATAAGCTGTATTTAATGATGGAGAAGCAACATAACCGTGGTCAAGATGGTGCAGGAGTAGCTACAATTAAGTTGGATAGTACACCAGGTACTAGGTACATCAATCGACGAAGGTCGAATTCTTCGTCTCCGATAAAAGACATATTTACACCTATCAACTCTAAATTTCAGGATATACTCGAGAAGAATCCGGAGAAATTAACGGATGGAAAATGGTTGAAGGAGAATGTTTCTTTTATGGGCGAATTGCTACTTGGTCATTTGCGTTATGGAACTTTCGGAAACAACAACATAGATTATTGTCATCCGCACCTTAGACAAAACAACTGGCAAACACGGAATTTGGTATTGGCAGGTAATTTTAACCTAACTAATGTCGATGAACTTTTTGATCAATTGATTGAGTTGGGTCAGCATCCCAAAGAAAAGTCTGATACGGTTACCATAATTGAAAAAATTGGGCATTTCTTAGATGTAGAAAACGAAAGATTATTTAAAAAGTTCAAGGATGGTGGCTTATCCAACGAGGCTATTTCGCCTTTAATTGGTGAGAACCTCGACATTCAACACATTTTGCAAGAGGCCTCAAAAAAATGGGATGGTGGTTATGTAATGGCTGGAATGATCGGCCATGGCGACACTTTTGTATTGAGAGATCCAAGTGGAATTAGACCTGCTTTTTATTACAAAGATGATGAGGTGGTATTGGTGGCTTCGGAGCGACCAGCTATTCAAACTTCGTTTAACGTAAGCATTGAAAATATTCATGAAATTGAGCCAGGAACTGCTTTAATCATTAAGAAAAGTGGTGAGGTTTATTTTAAAAGAGTGCTAGAGGCACGAGAAAAGAAAGCTTGTTCGTTCGAAAGAATTTATTTTTCGCGTGGTAACGACAAAGATATTTACCAAGAAAGAAAAGAGTTGGGCCGATTGATTTGTCCAGCAATTTTCGAAGCGGTTAACTATGATTTAAGAAGAACGGTTTTCTCTTTTATTCCTAATACGGCGGAAACGGCTTATTACGGAATGGTAGATGGCGTTAACAACTACTTAAACGAAGTTAAAAAACGTAAAATTTTAGAGCTAGGAGCAAATCCTGATCCTGATAAAATTGAAAACATTTTGTCGATTAAGCCTAATCTTGAAAAGATTGCGATTAAGGATGCTAAGATTAGAACTTTCATCACCAGCGACGAAGCTAGAGATGACATGGTTGCTCACGTTTACGATATTACATACGGTACTATAGAAGACGACGTGGATAACTTGGTTGTGATTGATGATTCGATTGTTAGGGGCACAACGCTTAAACAAAGTATCATTAAGATTTTAGATCGACTTTCGCCAAAGAAAATTGTGATTGTTTCTTCTGCTCCTCAAATTAGATACCCTGATTGTTATGGTATCGATATGGCTAAATTGGGCGACTTTATTGCCTTTAAAGCTGCTGTAGCTTTGCTTAAGGATACTTTACAAGAGAACATCTTAGACGATGTTTACGAAAAGTGTAAAGCGCAAGAAGGTTATGCTGCTGAAGATTATCAGAATTATGTGAAAGAGGTTTATAAGCCTTTTACACCTGAACAGATTTCGGAAAAAATTAGCGAGTTATTGGTAGACGATTCTATTAGTGCAGAGGTGAAAATTATCTTCCAAACTTTAGAGGGTTTACATGCAGCTTGTCCGAATCACACAGGTGACTGGTATTTCTCGGGAGACTATCCAACACCTGGAGGCAACAAAGTTGTTTCTCGTGCTTTCATTAATTACATGGAAGGCAAAAACGTAAGGGCTTACTAATAGATCGTAGATCTCTAAGAAATGTTCAATTACAATTGAGATCCCCGTGTATTTCTGAAGAGCTAAATCAGGAGGATGACGTATAGGGGGAGCTTGGTTTTACTGACATGTAGAGCATGAGTTTTAAATCTCGGAGGACTTAACATTTCAGACTTCCTCGTCCAACGAAGCCTTGGCGTAGAAGGAATGACTTAACTTATTTCTTTTTCCTCTTATAAAGCGGCACCGTAGAACACGCCTCGCCATACATAATGCTCGAAGCAATTGGTTGTAATTTTTCTATTATCGCTACGTAGGCAGAATCAGGAACTGGTAATTGACCACAACCCTTAATAACCACTTTGGCATCTTGGTATTCGCTTACATCAATTCCCTCAACAATTCCCTGAAACAGGTTTGATTCTAAATCTGCAAGCGTTCCTAAAACAACTTTCTTAGCATAAGGTTCTATTTCTGAAGTGAGCAACATAAATGCCCACACAGGGATAATGGCATCAACAGAACAAGAAAGTGCCACATATTTATCTTGGTAAACCGACCAATCAGTCTCTTTTATGTAAGCTCTAAAATCCTTTTCCTTTAAGGCAATTCCTTTGTACAGTTGATCTTTGATATCAACCAATACACGTTCCCCTTTAGGATAATGATCCTCTAAGTAAATAGTGACTAAACTACTTTGGGAAACTTTATTTATAATCTCTTCAGCCATGTTTTACATGAAACCCAATTCGTATTTAGCTTCTTCGCTCATCATGTCGTTGCTCCAGGGTGGATCAAATACAATCTCTACATCAGCAGATTTTACTACTTCAATACTTTCTGTTTTTGTTTTAACCTCTGCTGGAAGCGATTCTGCTGCTGGGCAATTTGGTGATGTAAGCGTCATTACAACACCTACATTAACATCATCGTCAATATTGATTTCATAAATCAATCCTAGTTCGTAAATATCAACTGGAATTTCTGGGTCAAAAATCGTTTTAATGATTTCGATGATTTCGTTTTCTAAAGCTTTTTTATCCATAATTATTGTTTTGCTGAATACGCAAGCGCGTGTAATTTCATTTGTTTTATCATTGCCAAAAGGCCGTTAGATCGTGTAGGGGAGAGGTGTTCTGCCAATCCAATTCTGTTTACAAAGAACATGGAAGATTTTATTATTTCCACCGCTGGATGGCCTGATAACACACGCACCATTATAGCAACTAAGCCCTTGGTAATAATCGCATCGCTATCCGCTTCAAAGTAAATCTTGCCATCTTTAGATGTTGTGTGCAACCACACTTGCGACTGACAACCTTTAACGATGTTGTCACTGGTTTTAAATTCTTCCGCTAAATCGGGCAATTCTTTTCCAAGGTTGATGATGTGTTCGTACTTGTCCATCCAATTCTCGAACATGGCGAATTCTTCAATAATTTCCTCCTGTACTTCTTTAACTGTCATTTGTTCCGTTTGTAAATTCATTTTAACATAAAGTTAGCGATTAAGCAAACATCTTTTTTACTCGCTCAATACCTGCTACTAATACGTCTATTTCTTCCATCGTGTTGTAAAATGCAAAGGAAGCTCTAACGGTTCCAGGGATTCCTAAACGAGCCATTAAAGGCTCTGTACAATGGTGTCCAGTTCTAATTGCGATACCCAGTCGATCCAAAATAGTACCTGCATCATAAGGATGAATGCCGTCGAGCAGAAAAGAGAACACAGCTGCTTTTGAATTGGCTGTACCGTAAATTGTTAAGCCATCAATAGCAGAAAGCGCTTCGTGGGCGGCTACTTTAATTTCTTCCTCGTAAGCAGCAATTTCATCTATTCCAACAGAATTCATGTAATCAATTGCAGCACCTAAACCAATACCACCAACAATGTTGGGGGTACCTGCTTCAAACTTATGCGGTAATTCGTTGTAAGTTGTTTTTTCGAAAGTAACCGTTTTAATCATGTCGCCACCACCTTGGTAAGGAGGCATTTCATTCAACCACTTTTCTTTTCCGTACAAAATCCCAACACCTGTGGGGCCGTACATTTTATGACCAGAAAAAGTGTAAAAATCCGCGTCTAACTCTCGCACGTCAACTGCCATATGTTGCACGGCTTGTGCACCATCAATTAAAACGGCAGCTCCTTTTTCGTGAGCTAAATCAATAATTTCTTTAATAGGATTAATGGTTCCAAGAGTATTCGAAACATGTGTGATAGAAACTATTGCAGTTTTATCGTTCAACAGTTTCTTGTACTCATCCATTAGCAACTCTCCTGCATCATTGATTGGAATTACTTTAAGAGTAGCGCCTTTTTCGTCGCAAATCATTTGCCATGGAACAATGTTAGAATGATGTTCCATCTCAGAAATAATCACGTTGTCTCCAGGCGATAAAAACTTTTTTCCGAACGAATGCGCCACCAAATTAATTCCGTCGGTAGTTCCCTTTGTAAACAAACATTCATGCTCGTGTTCGGCGTTGAGGAAAGTTTGCACTTTTTTTCGAGCTTGCTCGTACTTATCTGTTGCTGTTGAGCTTAAGTAATGAACCCCTCTGTGGATATTGCTATGTTCGTTTCTGTAATATCGATCAATGGTTTCTATAACGGAAATTGGTTTTTGAGAAGATGCTCCGTTATCGAGATAAACCAAAGGCTGATCGTACACCTCGCGTTGTAAAATGGGAAAGTTTTTTCTTATTTTTTGTACATCTAAGCTCATCGATTCTGTTATCCTCCGATTTATATTTAAGTAACTTCGCCGCATGTTTAGGCGAATTTTACATTGCAAAGATACTGAATTATTCCATGAGTAAAGAGCGGATGATATTGCTATTGCTGGCCATGATTCAAATGATTTCGATTTTGGATTTAATGATTATGATGGCCTCTAATTCAATGATGGTTGCAGATTTAGGAATTAGAAATGACCAGTTTGGTTATTTAATTTCGGCATACACATTTGGTGCTGGTATAAGTGGATTTATGGGTGTTTTTTTCTTAGACTCATTCGATCGGAAAAAGCTGCTAATTGCTTTGATATTAGGTTTTTTACTGGCAGTTGTGTTTTCGGGAAGCGCATCTGGTTACACTGAGTTTTTAATTGGTAGAGCCATTAGTGGAGCGTTTAATGGAGCGTTAATAGCGCTCAATTTGTCCATCATTTCCGACTTAGTTCCCGAAGAACGTAGAGCAGCTGCGATAGGATTTGTGTCGGCTTCGTTTGGGGTTGCCTCTGTTGCCGGAATCCCAGCGAGTATGTGGTTGGCCATGAATTACCATTGGCAAGCACCATTTTTTGCCTACGGAATTGTATTGGCTGTGTTAACGGTTGCAATTGTTTTCGTGATTCCTAAAATGACAGGTCATTTGGGTAAAAATGAAAAGGACGAAAACATTTTTAATGCTTTAAAAGTGATCTTAACAGATAGTAATATGTTGTGGGCATTGCTGTTTACAGGTTTGCTTGTTCTTGGTCAGTTTTCCATTATACCATACATTGCGGGGTATATGACATCTAATGTTGGCTACTCGAACGAGGATGTAACAATGATGTATTTTATTGGCGGGTTGGTAACGGTAGTGCTTTCGCCATTGATTGGAATTTGGGCCGATAAATGGGGTAAGGGAAATGTTTTTGTGGTAATAGCGCTAGCTTGTGGTATTCCTTTTTTAATGGTTACCAGTATGACTTATATACCTTTCTGGCTGTCGTTAATGATCAATTCTACTTTCTTTATCTTCATTTCGGGCAGAATGATTCCTGCTACCACCATGGCAACTTCCGTAGTTATTCCGAAGTACAGAGGCAGGTTTATGAGTATGCGAACTGCTGTGCAGCAATTCTCAATTAGCCTTGGTGCTGCCATAACTGGGCTAATTACGTTCACCAACGAAAATGGGGAACTGGTTAATTTTGAGTATTGCGGTTATATGGCTGTTGGATTAACCATATTGGCAATTGGGGCTGGGCACAAAATGAAGATGATTGAGTAGGCTTTAAAAAGAGAACTCAACCTGAATTCTATATAACAGTTCTTCTCCGTCGCCTTCTGTTATGTAAGAAAAATCGCTCTGTACTTTTAAACTGTGACCTACTATATATCTCGATACTCCTAAGGTATACATGTTAATGTCATCTTTTGGATTGCCATCATTTGGTAGAATTGTGGTGTATCTTGTAGCTACTTCAAAGTTGTTTTTGAAAAGGTATCCGATAGAAGCATTTAAGCCAGCTCCTGTGTAGAAGTATTGGATAGCTCCGTCGCCATCAGAAGTCACTATAGCACTGCCAATAGCTTGTCTATTAGCATACTCAATCATACTCGAAAAGCCTTTGTATTTAAACATCATATCCACAAATATGGTAGTTAAGTCCTTTTCGTAATCTAAGTAGCTTTTTTGATTCGCACTTTGTCTCACCGCACCATCATGGAAATCGTAAGTAATACCAATGGCCAATTTGGGCTTTTCTTCTCTCTTTAAATCCGATCCGAAGTAATCTCCCTTGCTTTTAAATTCCCCGAAAGGCAACATTTCTAAACGGCCTGTGTACTTGTAACCACCTTCGTTAGCGGCAGTGATATTTCTGCCTTCTCCTTGAGCTAATGAAAGCGCTTCTTTAACAACAAATTCACCAAATTTCCATTTGTGTCTCAGTTGAATTCCCATATCACGATCTAAATTGTATTTCGAATTTACTAGAGATCTATCAACAAATTGGAGCTTTTGTGAAGAAATTACTCGCTCACGGTTACCAGGCAGTTTGGTTTGTCCTACCCAAAGCTGGGTATTTTTGGCAAATTCCCATTTAATAACCGCATCTAATATGATTCTTGCCGAATTTTTAGTTTGGTCTATCGGACTGCCGTGATCTCTATTGGAAATGCCCAACTCAATTTTATATTGAACTTTTGGATTGTAAACAAAGCCTCCGAATTTTAATCTCGCCCGTCTAATTAAAAAAGTGGATTCTGTTTTACCTAAAGAGCCATCTGCTTCTATGGGTGTTTCGAACATGTATAAACTCTGAATTCGTGTGCTAAATTTCATGCTAAAGGAAGAGTCCTTTGCAATGATTGCAATTCCTTTTCCGAATTTGTTATTGGAAATGTTTTGTGCGAAAGTGTTTAAGCTTAGCACTATAATAATTACCCCAGTGGTAATAAGTCTTCTCGACATTAATTGTGTTTTAGTTTTCATAGAACAAAATTAGAACAAAGGGACTAGGGCAATGTTAAGAGAATCTTAAATCGTAAAATTAATTTTGATGTACTATACAACTGAGAGTGCCTATTTTATTGGTTCTCATGCCAGGGCAAACTCATTTAAACTTTTAGTAGAATTTCGAGATATTGATTGTCCCAACCTGTCTTTTTTCTTTTGGACTTAATTCCCATTTTACAAGTTTTCTCTTGCTTGGCAAGGTTTAGCGCTATTTTGTTAATCAATGAAAAATTTTGGGACGCGTTACCTTTTCTATTGAGGCCTTCATTGAATGCTACATCTAATGACCAATGCAATTTATTCTCAATAGCCCAGTGACTTCTAATAGTTTGTTGAAGCTTTTTAGCATTTTACTTTAGGGAGGTAATGTAATATCTGGTAGCAGGTTCTATCTTTCCTGTTGCTTTGAACTCTCTAATGCTTTGAATTCTTACTACAGATTTTAAATCTACCCACTTCTCAGGTTGTTCAATGTGTATAAAGTTATTGATAACCGAACATGTT
>JABSPQ010000115.1 GCA_013214205.1 Flavobacteriales bacterium | reverse complement strand
AGGCACATTACCTCTTGCTGCTGCCAGTGCTACTGCCTTCTCTTTGAAAGCTGAATCAAATGTTCTTCGTTTTTCCATTTTGTAAAGTTAATAATGGTGACATTCTCTTAACTAACTCTCCACTCAAATGTAGCAAGTCCACTGTTGAGTTTATCAAACATGTTGGGGCTTAGTATAAACCAAGTGTTAAATTCAATATTAAATTTATGAAGCGGTACATTTTAAGTATTTTCCTTTTTATAATAGCCTACTCCGCAGTGGCACAGTCAGCAATTAATTTGCAAAGTAAAGGCAGAAATAAATCAAAAATAATTAAACTAGGCAGAATAATTGATTTTACAATTAATAGTTGTGCCTGGTATATTTCTGATGCACAGCTAATTAAAGGGTCAATAATTTAAATCAAACTTCATTATTGATTCCATTTCCGATTCAACTCAAATATTTGATAAGGAGATAGGACTTCATACAATTAAATTCTATACACCAGTATATAGGGACACCACCATCTCCATACTCTTAGAAAGAATAGAGGTGTTAAATTATTCAAGAGTAAATAATAGGAATAAAAAAATCAGACGATTTGCAGGATTTGGAACGGGATACACACTTTTTCTGTCAACAATATTTTCTTCCATAGGCTCAATCACACAATTTGCGACACATGAGAACAAAGCTGGATTCATATGGCTTGGAATGGCTGCGGGAAGTGCTACCGTTCTTGTATTCACAGTTTTTAGGCTTTCACCAAAAAAATATGATTTATTAACTGAGTGGGAAATAATACAGGACTCCTAATATCAAACACTCATGTGATTCTTAGTTATTGGAGAAGATAAAGGTTATTTCAAGCTGATTGCAAAGAAAATATTTTGGTATTAATTCGTAATAACATCTTTTAAATCCCACAAAAGCTTTAAATCCGCTAAGAACTCATGGTTCGAAAGTAGTCCTATCGGGTTCTGTCAAAGTTTATTCTCCAACAAATTCCCCTTGTAAATTATTACCGGGCTGGTTGCACAACGCATTTAGCAATTCGGAAACAGCCTACTTTTCTTCTTCGTAGTAAAACTTATAGAATTTACTTCCGTCAGTATCGACGCCTTTTTCAATTTTGTTTCTGTCGCCATGAATGTAGATGTGAAAGTTCTTGTCGAGTTTTAACACACTCTTAAAGATTTTAGCTTGCTTTTTCACCACATGCGATGAAATATCGAAGCCATCTTCCAATGGCACATCATGTTCTTTCCTAAAACTGGTATCGTACTTTCTAAAAGAATCAATTACCGCTTGATCCTTAAATACCTGCTCTTCAAACTCTGCTTTCTCGTAAGTTTCGTTCTTCTTAAAATAATCTACCGAACGGTTAAGCAAATCAATCTGATCGGCTTTGCTGATCTCAAAATCTTCGATAATCTGATCGGTGATAAACGTTTTGGTTAAATCCATTACCTGCAACGTTGTGTTAATGTGGTCGCTTTTGGCCGTTGCATTAATAAACTCATTGGTCCAATATTCGGTTTCCTTACTGGCGTTATCTATTATAAACACCGTGTAAGGCTCGTCGGTAAACAGAATTAAACACGCCTTATCTAATTTTTTTGTGCCTATGCCCTGCTTAAAATTAAACTCCATTCCGCCGGCATCCTTAGTGCCGGTTTCTATAAATGTCTCTTTATTTTCAACTTTATAAATCCCCAATCCTTCATAATAAACATTGCCCAGTTCAATGTTCGAGTATTTTACCACTAAAAAATCTCCGTCT
>JABSPQ010000114.1 GCA_013214205.1 Flavobacteriales bacterium | reverse complement strand
TTCATTAATCAAAACAATAGGCTATTTGTGTTTGCCATAAAATCTAATAGGAAAGTAGCTTTGAGTTTAGAAGATAAGCAAAACGGGCGCTATACGAGTATCAAGTCAATGAAGCTAGCAGGGCGCAGTAAGGTGGTGTATCTTGAACAATTGTTTCCTGTTGTCATTACATGCCAAGTCTTCAAAAACGGAGATGATATCGCTGTGCTCTATCTAGCTTCTAACGATCTGGGTGCGGATAGCAAACAAATTACTACGATCTATAAAAAAAGATGGAAAATAGAAGAGTATCATAAGTCGATCAAATCCAATACGTGCTTTGCAAAGCACCATCAAGAACCACCACTACACAAAAAAGCCATTTTATAGCTTCTATCGGAGCTTGCAATCGGTTTGAATTGATTAAAATGAGGAAGGGTAAAAATCATTTTTGCCTAAAACGCTACATAAATATTATGGCAATGAAAAAAGCAACAACCGAAGTACAACAGTTATTAACACCCAATTTAGAAAAAGTGGCCTAACGATGCGTAACATGAGTTAGTAATTACCCCTTTATTCCATGGCTACAATCAAGCACATTTTCCACATCAACGCTTCTCAAAAAAAGTATACGATCCTGCAAGTACATTAAAAGGCGTTCAAAACTGTATTGGCCTGAACTTTGGTAACATGGCTTAAATCCGTTAGTCATCGTTATTATACTTAACTTTGCTATAGGTCAAATTAAATTAGTACATACATAAAATGAACATTCGCGAGCTATTATTCTCACCTTTGGTGTTAACCTTGATTGTATTTTTTACAACCAATTGCACCGCGCAAAACACACATTACAACAAGGCGAAATTGGATAGCCTATTTTCTATTCTACAAGAAACAGATAAAAGCTTCGGAAGTGTTTCTATTTATAAAAACGGAAAAGAAATTTACCAAAACACCTGTGGGTACTCCAACCTAAACGATAAAATAAGATCGAATCAAAACACATTGTTTCGAATTGGTTCCGTCACAAAAACGTTTACGGCAGCAGTTATTTTAAAACTAATTGAAGAAGGAAAACTTTCTATGGGCACCAAAATAAGCAAGTTTTACCCACATTTAGAAAAGTCTAACAACATTTCTATAGCCCACATGCTCAAGCATCGCAGCGGTATTTTTAACTACACAAACGTTGGCAACATTACATCGTGGAGCCGTAAGCCAATTGCAAAAAAAGACCTCATTCAACGAATTAATGGTTTGGGATTAGAATCTAAACCAAACGAAAAAGGATCTTATTCCAATTCTAATTATGTACTACTTGGGTTTATCGCAGAAGAAATAGAAGGCAAAACATTGGACGAAATTTTTAAAGAGCGCATCTTCAAACCATTTGGTTTAACCAACACCTATTACGGAAACATCTCCGATAACACCCGCATGGCACGCTCGTATATAAAAAACAGAGGATGGGGAATTTCGAAACTTACCAATCTTACCGTTTTGGTGGGTTCGGGCGCAATTACATCTACCCCTACCGACGTCAATAAATTCTATAGCGCCTTATTTCAAGGCAAGTTCATCTCTACGGCATCGTTAGCAACAATGATGAAAATAAAAGATGGGTTTGGAGCAGGAATTGTTAAAACGCCTTTCATTAAAAAAACAGGATATGGACATACTGGTAAAATCGACGGATTTGCGTCTACAGCTCTTTACTTACCAGAAGACAAATTATCTGTAGTGTACCTGTCCAACGCTGTTAATATGCCCTTAAAAGATATTTTAATGGGGATATTAAGAATTAATTATGGGTACAAGTACGATCTAAATAAACTGAGAGAAAAAAAATTAGCAGCAGTTACTTTAGATAACTACGTTGGAGTGTATTCTTCACCCGAGCTTCCGTTAACATTTACAGTAACTGCCCAAGGCGGTATACTAAGCGCCAGGGCAACTGGACAAGCGGCTTTTGTTTTAAAAGCGCTCGGAAAAAATAAGTTCGAATACGAATCGGCTGGAATCAATCTTGAATTTTTACCCGCGCAATCCAAACTTAATTTAAAGCAAGGGAATATAGATGTAGACTTTATGATGCAAACCTATTCTGAATTTAACCTAAATCAATATGCCGGCATTTTCTACTTACGACCAGCTCTCGGAGAAACGGCCACAGTAACTGTGCAAGAAAATCGTCTTTTAATTAAAACTACTTGGACAAACACTGTTACAGATCAATCGGCTTGGGCCTACGAAAAAAACAAATTTGCAAGTAAAGAAGTAGACTTTAGATTTTTTGAGGAAGATGGCAGGTTAATTTTAGAATGGGTAGAGGCTGGTGAAACATACACTTACCTTAAGAAAAAATAACACCGCTCGATTTTTTGCAAAGGCAAACCTTCTAAAAAATCGTATTTCGATTTCATAGAAGGCTCCCTCGATAACCTTAACAATCATCCGATTGGATAATGTCGTTAAGATAATCAGCGTTGTCTAACCAGGACTACTTATATAACATCACAAATTAACTTTACCCCTATTACGCCGATAAAAAAGAATTCAAATCTTTAGGCATACTTCTTGCGGGGATTCTATTCTGTTTAAGGTTGTTATATATACACATTTTAGAATATCTTTACTAATCAATAAATGCAAACGCATGTTTAAGACGGGAAAAGTAGAAGTTAGACAAACTGAGAGAGGTCGTTCCATATTTGCCACAGAAGAAATCAAGAAGAATGAATTGATCTTTATCTATGGAGGAAAAACAATCACCGAACCCAATAAGTTTACCGTTCAGATTGGCGACAATGCGCATATTCAAGGCTCTGGAGACATCAACGATTACATCAATCACTCATGTGAACCCAATACCAGCTTTGCTTCGGAAAGTTTGCATTTAAAATCTCTTAGGGATATTAAGAAAGACGAAGAACTGTTTTTTAACTACAACACTTCCGAATGGGATGTTGCAGATCCGTTCGAATGTTCATGCGGATCGAAAAACTGTGTGAAAATCATTAAAGGATTCAAGCATTTAAGTGCCGAAAACAAAAACAACATTGAGCCGATGCTCCTTCCCTACCTTAAAAATAAAATGATTGATGAGATTAAGAAAGTTGGCTAAATCCAACATTAACGCTCATCTATTTTAAGAAAATCCTTTCTAATTTCCAGAAATAACTTGGTTACCAAGTGTGCATCTAGCAAATTTAAGCACTTTTAAATACATGGTAATCTCAGTGCCCACAACCCCGTCAAAGCTGTGAATAACATTGTTCCTCAAATCTTGTAAATGAGCATGATCTCTACACAAAATACTAAGTTCTAATGCATGTTTTCCGGTTGAAGAAGCAACGAAAATAACTTCTTTAACAGCCTCCAATTTTTTAACTACAGCAGGCAGCGATTTAACATCGTTCATGTAAACAAATGCCCTAGCATAAGCGTCGCAACCCTTTTTATGAGGTTCAACCCAGCCAAGTACCATCAATACTTCCTTTTCAACCAACTCGTTGTATCGGTTTCTAACCATACCAACAGAAGCACCCATTTCCTTAGCAATATCAGTAAAAGATTTACGACCATCCTCTTGGATGTGTTTGATAATTTCAAAATCCTTTTCGTCTAAATCAACCTTCTCTTTGTTTTTGCTAATGTATGAATCCGTGTCGCTGTGCACATCTAAATAAACATCTACAGCGGTATCTTGCACACCTTCAATATCATTTATTGTTCCGTGCATTACCTCTAAAAGATGTTCGTTGTCGCGACAAAAAACATCCATTTCAATACTATACCTTCCAGAGGTTAAAGCCAAGCAGCTTACCTCGTTCATCTTCATTAATTCTTCTGCAACACTCTGAATTAATTTACTTGGTTTCACCTCAACCATTATACGAGAATAATTGTTCAAGCCACATTTTTCTGGGTCGGCCCAACCTATTACGTACAATATGTTTTCTTTTACTAAATTTTTATAGCGATTATGAATTGTGGCAACCGACACTTTCATGTCTTCAGCTATTTCTTTAAACGACTTTCTTCCGTCGTCTTCCAAATGACTAATGATCAGGCGATCCTGCTTATCCATTTGATATTTAGTTTTTGCCATGAAAACTCTTTTTTTCTGACTGCTTCTTTAAAGTTGCAATCTTAATTTCTTATTATATCCAAAGTGTTCGCTCGAATTTCTTTATTTTTTCTCAAATAACGTTGACGATACAACACCGATTTCCTTTGTGAAAATAATGCTTCTACCTTCTAAAATTACATCTTTTAACAAGGTCTATTGCATTAATTTAGCATTTTTTACCAATACTTTGCATTTCGTGCAATAGACGTTCTGGTTATTTACTTTTTAATTAGTAAAAAGTGTTTTTTACTAATTTAATTCTCACTAAGGAAACGACTATCTTTGAAATCTAATTTAAACATCACAAAAATCCAGACATCGCGATAAATGCCAGAATTTGATTATTTAGAAGCTTTACTTTTAGTAGCGGTGGGTCTCGTAGCGGGGTTTATCAATACGGTTGCTGGTGGTGGAACATTACTCACCTTACCCATTCTAATTTTCTTAGGCCTCGACTCGTCTGTTGCCAATGGAACCAATAGAGTTTCCATATTTTTTCAGAACATGTCGTCGGTGGCAGGATTTAAAAGCAAAGGCGTTTCCGAATTTCCATTTAGTATTAGGGTGGGCCTTTCGGCTCTTGTAGGTGCTATTTTGGGCGCTCGAATTTCTGTTGACATTAATAACGAAGTATTCAACCAAATTTTAGCGGTAGTTATGATCGCAGTGGTTGCAGTTACAATTTTCAATCCCATTAAAAACCCTACTGAAGCGCTGCAAAAAATGAGTAAAAAACACCAAACGCTCAGTATAATTGTTTTCTTTTTTATTGGGATTTATGGCGGGTTTATTCAAGCTGGAGTTGGCTTTATTATCCTTGCCGCCTTAACATTTATAAACAATATTTCGTTGGTTAAAGCAAATAGCATTAAGGTTTTCGTGGTGTTTACATTTACGATTGCGGCAATCGCCGTTTTTATCTACGAAAACCAAATTGATTGGGTAAAAGGATTAACGCTAGCCGTTGGCAGCAGCACGGGCGCATGGATAGCAAGCAGGTGGTCGGTTGGCAAAGCAGATGTGTGGATAAAACGCTTTATGATTGTTATGGTAACTGTGCTGGCAATTAGTCTTTTCTTTAAATTCTAAGTTAGAATAAGTGTGAAATGTTAAGTCTAAAGTTTTAAGTAAGAAAAAATTATATCTCGCAGGACATAACACTTTACATTTAAAACTTTACACTTAAATTTTAAAAATATTTCCCAATCACCTCTTCAAGCCCGTCCTTACCGAGAGGTTTAATCAAAAAGTCATTTACATCATCATAGGCCAAAGCTCGTTTTTTGTCGCTTTCGTTCATAGAGGTAGTCAGCATACACAAAACGGTTTTTCCCTTTTTGTTGCCCGCCAGATTCTTATATGCTTCCAAAAATTCAAATCCATTCATTACCGGCATGTTAATGTCGAGCAGAATTAATTTAATATTCTCATCACCTGATCCTCCATCGCCATTCGAATCCTTATTTTCAAGATAATCAATGGCCTCTTTGCCATCACAGCACACTTCAACCTTCCCGCCAAATCCTATTGCTTTTTTCAAAATAGCCTTGGTAAAAAAATTGTAAACATCATCGTCGTCTATCAATATAATTTCCTCTAACCCTTTCATATCATTTTATTTAATTCTGTATCGAGTACAATCGAAAAACTTGTACCCTTATCCACTTCACTTTCTATTAATATTGAACCTCTATTTTTTTCAATCAATTTCTTAATCAAATACAACCCCACTCCAGTACCGCTAATATTCGGAATTGAATGCAATCGGCTAAACATTTGAAACAGTTTTCTTTTTTGCGTTTTAAGGTCAATCCCAATTCCGTTATCCGAAAAAGAAATGTGAATCGTGTCGTCACTTCTCATATACGACTCAACCACAATTTTAAGTTTTCTATCCTCCGATCTATATTTAATTGAATTGCTCAGTAAATTCTGAATGATGCTTTTAAAATCATCGGGCGCCACCAACACCGCATCTGCCTCCTGCAAATTCTCAATTATTTCGCAATCACTTTCTTTAATTTCAATTTGCAAATCTTCTTTAGCGCTGGCCAGAGTAGTCGAAATACTGCACAATTCTCTAACCCGCGTACCCGAATGCTCTGCCTTCGAAAGTTCTATAAAATCTTTAATTGTTTGCAACAGCCTTTTAGACGATTTATGTGCATAACCTAAAACCGTATCATTATTCGAATTCTCTTCCACGTCCAAATTCTGTTGCAACATCTCCAACATATTAAACAAGTTAATAGCTGAGCCTCGCAAATCGTGGGTAAGCTTATAAATAAATCCATCTAACGACTCATTTATTTCTTCCAACCGAGCATAAGAAACCTTCATCTTCTCTGCCATTTGTCGGGTTTCTTTTAATGCAGTTTGGTGCATTTGCAGCGACAATAAAAACTGCCCGATACTATCGTGAATAGGCAAGTCGGTAAAGTTTAAATTGAGCCGAGCTAAATCCGACATCCCACTTACCAAAGGCGTTCCAAGAAAACAAATTAAATCAGTATCGGCCTCACTGTACATCTGTCCCCTTATCTTTTGATCGCCATGGCCCAAACAATTAATAATAAATGGAGAGTCTTTATAACCGAGCATATCATCAAACGTTTTCACACTAATCGGGCGGTCTACTTCAAAATATTTATTAAACGATTCGCCCTTTTGCAAGCCGTAAATCTTCTCGATAGATTTCCCAAAATTGATAATCACCAACTCTTTGTTGAGCAAAACATAAAAAGGAAATAGATCATTCATAAACGAATGATCCTCCATATGAACCAATTTTGATTTGTTACTGTTCAATTTACTTTGGCTTGTATTCTACTATATACGTGTAATCGTTAGGCGAATCCCCAACTCTCCCTTTATAATCAATCGTTATGTCCACATTAAACTTTTCTGCCAAACCTAAAAGCAGTCCACCTACAAACCGAGTTAATCCAGGCCGTTCGCTACTATAAACCAGTCGAAATGTTTTTTCATCAATTTCTTCACATAAAAAAGAAGGTGGCCGAAGTTTGGTGTACGACTGAGCCACATGTGTATGTAGATTATTCAAATTCTTTAAGAAAGCCGGAAAATTATTTCCAGCCATATTTAGCAAATCGCCATAGCCCTCCTCCATCGAAAACCTAATCCAATAGCCCCCGAAAGCTTCTAAAATATCGCCCGAATCAATTTCTAAATGCTCTGCAGCTGCAGCAACAAGATCATATGTAGTTTTATCGGGATAAGGCTCCATGGAAATAAAACTTTCGTCTGCTACGCCAGCACTCTTCCTAATAATATCCCACGCCTCTTCACCATGCCCTTCAATTACAAACTGTTGAACCGCCTTGTTTACCAATCCATACATAAATGCCGTCTTAAAATGTATACTCCTAAACCACTTCCTTTAGTAACTACGCAAATTTGCTTTGCGTGAAGAATTAAACTTACGAAATAATTGATAACTAGTTCTATCTGTTTGTTCAACGTTTAATTTACAACATCGTATAATTCAATAATCCACTCAATGCAATTCTCGCCTATATTTGCAACATCAATTATCAATAACGACAAAATGTATTTCGACTTTACTAAAATTTCTGAAGCAGAAAGATATCATTTAACAACTCAAACGGTAATTCCAAGGCCAGTAGCATGGATTCTTACCGATTCCGAGCAAGACAATTACAACTTAGCACCGTTTTCTTATTTCACAGCCATCTCTAGCAACCCGCCATTGTTAATGGTTTCGATTGGCCCTAAACCCAATGGAGATTTAAAAGATACCATCCTCAATGCAAAGACTTATAAAAAAATGGTGATTCACATTGCATCGGATTCCTTAGCAGAAGATTTAAATAAAACTGCTAAAGATTTACCTCATGGCGAATCGGAAGTTGATATGCTTGGTGCCGAGTTGGTAGAATTCAAAGGGTTTTTGCTGCCTAGATTACGAGATTGCGACATTGCTTTCGGCTGCACTTTGTTCGAAATAAAAGAAATTGGAAACAAGCCACAATCACTGTTATTTGCCCAAATAGAACATTTATTCGTATCCGATAGTGTAACAGAGATGGACGGCAACAGAGCCAAAATAAACGCCAAGCAAATTAGTCCGCTGGCCAGATTAGGAGGCATGGAGTATGCCAACCTTGATAAAGTATTTGCAATAGAAAGACCAAAATAAAACACTGATGTTGGAACCATTTAAATTCAAACAATTTTCTGTAGAACAAAACCTTTGCGCTATGAAAATTGGAACCGATGCCGTATTACTAGGCGCCTGGAGCAATCCAACAAAAGAACCTGAATCAATTTTAGACATAGGAACTGGAACTGGTCTTATTGCATTGATGATGGCACAACGATTTAGAGAGTCTGATATTGATGCTATTGAAATCGATGAACCTGCATGCCAACAGGCTCAAGAAAATTTTGAACGCTCGTGGTGGACAAATCGATTAAGCGTTTCACAAGTTTCTTTTCAAGATTTTGTTAAATCATCAACCAATCAGTACGACCTTATTATTAGTAATCCGCCCTATTTCCCAGATGGTCAAAAATCGACCGACGACCAACGGAACCTCGCACGTTTTACTGATGCCCTACCATTCGAAGAATTGCTTTTAGGAGTTGAGAAGCTCCTGTCTAAAGATGGTTTATTCGCTGTAATTATTCCTTACCAAGAAGAAGAAGAGTTTTTGAAAATAGCCAATAATAATCAACTTTTTACCAATCGAATTACCCATACAAAAGGAACTAAAAACGCAGCTATTAAAAGAAGTTTAATAGAACTGTCGAGACAAGAACCTTTTGGCAAACTTAAAGTTGATGAATTAATCATCGAAATATCTCGCCATCAATATACCGAAGGATACACCGAGCTTACCAAAGAGTTTTACTTGCACATGTAAGTAAAACTATCGCAACCAAGTACTCCTTTTCTTCTATAAAGGATTCACCAATGCGCTAGCACAGTGCACCTTATCAATTAAGTCTAATTGAAGCGAATTAAAACGTAATTCTCTAAGATTCTACCGATTACACCCCTTATATAGCCCGTAAAGAGCAACCTAAAACGGTGTAAACCGTTCATTATCTTTTACATAAAGTTGTTAATTCAGTAAACAAAAAGAATGCGGAAACTCTCAATAAAGCCCTTCTTAATTATTGTCTGGTCGGAAACTCATGTTTTTTCAAAAACCACCATAAGAAAGAGACTTGTTTATCTAATTTCGTTTACAGAAGATTACTTGTTGGATATAACGGTTCGATTTGTGCCAGTGATTTCGGTTTATCGATGCCAGTGATTCCGGTTCAAACCGTGCCACTATTTCGGTTCTAATTGTGCCACTCTAAAAGATCAAGTAATAATTTTATCTCATTTAAATAATTAAATGAGATATGGCAAATAAACCTAAAAGTAACATTTTCAATATTACTCCCTAAGTTTTTGATGTGATCCGAAAGTTGGGCGTAGTTATAATAGTAAAAAGAAGAAGATTGTTTGTTCAATAAAGCTTACAGAGGATAATAAAGTAAAGAGGATGTATGCTTTAAAAATTGATAAGTACTCATCTAAGGAGCTAGAAACGATTTTTGAAAAACATATTAGTGTTGAATCGTTTGTGTTTACGGATCTATGGAAAGGTTACCGTCCTTTGCGTGGGAAATATAATATAACACAAGAAAAAAGTCTTGGAGGGCTTAATTTCAAAGCACTACATACAATGATTCATCAATTAAAATCATGGTTAAGAATAACGTATTCTTGGATAAGCCCTTTTAATGTTAACCGATATTTA
>JABSPQ010000113.1 GCA_013214205.1 Flavobacteriales bacterium | reverse complement strand
TTCAGTCCAAACCTCACGGTTAGCAACCTTGCAGCTTACTAATGGTTCGAGGCACGACCCTCGCCCATAAGGGACTTGCACCCTCTAGATTAATAATTTACCTTTCGATAAATTAAAGATGCCCATACTGGGCACACACACGGTATATAGCAAATAGGGCATTAGGTGGTTTACGAAAGTTCAGTGCTATTTACAAACACCGCCAAATCGTTGATTTGGCTTTTAAAATGAAAAAGATAAAAACAAAATACAACGCTTTGGCTCAGTGCAAACTTGAAAGCTTATCGCTTTCTACTGCCCCACTTGCCATATACTAAACGTTAGCCAAAATTGAAATGAAAGAAGAATCATTCGACTACATATACGACCTTTTGTTCCTTCATGACGAGGAGGATTATTGGTTGGAATGCGAAGGATTTGGTCAACTACAAGGATATTTAGAAAATTTAAATGAAGAGGCATTTAAAGCTTTGATTGGCTTTTCTGAATCATGGTCACATTCGTTTCGATTAAACATTGCAGAAGTAATAATTGAATCAAGTATTGAATCAAACTTTGAAATATATTGTAAGATGTTTATTGCAATGGAAGACGAGAGTTCTGCGCATTGGATGAGCGGCAGATTGGAAGATACAGGACCCGCTGACTTTAAATCCCGCAATATTGCAACAGTTTCAAGAAAAGATGGCAAAAACCGAAAAGTATGGCAAACAGTTCCAAGAAGAATTGAATGGTAAAGGAAAAATCATTCAATCCAAGAAGAGCTAATAATAGCAACTTTATCTAAAGTTTAAATTCGACAACAACAAATTTATTTCAATTTCGTATATTTAAACATGGACTTACAAACAACCAAAATAGAACTTGCAAAATTGATTCTTGATTTAGAGAACCCGTCAATAGTAAAAAAGATTGTTAATCTATTGAAAGCCGAACAAACGGATTTCTGGGATGATTTATCCAAGGCCGAAAAAGAAGAAATTGGCTTAGGAATACGACAATTAAATGCTGGACAAAGTATTTCTCTTGAGGACTTTCTGAAAAAAGCATCTTAGTTGAAAGTACGGTTATCCCCTCTTGCAGAGGAAAAAATCAGGAATCTCCTCAGTTTTATTGAGAAGGAATGGTCTACTAAAGCCAAAGAAGAATACCTCAAGAAATTTCTTAAATCAGTTAATCAAATATCGAATCATCCAAACTCTTGTCCACAATCATCAAACCCAAAAGGAGTGTTTAAATGTGTAGTTACAAAACAATCATCTTTCTATTACAGAATTTCGAATGATCAAATTGAGATAATAACACTTATTGACAACAGACAGGATCCTGCCACTATAAGAAAGTGGATTAAAACCAACTTCGGCTAGTCGAGTAAGCCAGGGGAATTTCACCCCTAACTTCTCACAGAACCGTACGTGAACCTCTCGACTCATACGGCTCTTCGAAGTAGTGATACCATTTTACAGGTATCGGCTGTGTAATTAGCTCATCCTCTTACGAGTT
>JABSPQ010000112.1 GCA_013214205.1 Flavobacteriales bacterium | reverse complement strand
TCTTGATGTTATACCAGAATTTTCCTGTAGTCTCACTAAAGTTTTTCTTACAACTGTTACAAAAATAACGTTGAACGCCTTTAAGTTTGCCGTTGGCACGTATACGTTTTTCTGCACAATGCGGACAAGTAACTGCCTTACCATCACTGTCATCCTTTACCTCGCTCTCCTGCAAAGACAATGATAGTAAGGACGAGACTATCTCCTGTTGAATAGTGCTAGAACTTGTAATGAAGAAATCTCGAAAATCTGATGGTATCATTCTTTTAATAAATTTAAGTAAAGATAATACATATTTAAATTAGAACTTAGCCACTTTTGATTATTTTTATAGGCGCTTAAACCAAGTAACTAAATTCGAGCGACCAAAATGAAATACTTTTTTTTATTGGCATTATGCCTCTCTCTTTTTGGAAGAGTGTATGGACAAACTCCTGTACCATCTGATACAGTGGGCTGTTATCTTTTAACAGTAACTTTTGAAGACACGGTAGGGGATATGAAATATTGGAATTTTGGCGATGGGGCTAAAATATCTGACACAGAATCTCCCTCACATGTTTTTACCAATGAAACAACCGAACTTATAGAATTTGTTGTTGAATACGCCGAAACGGAGTCTGATCCTACTGTAGGAACGTTCACTATTGCGGTTTATCCTACACCCGATTTATTAATTGTAACAGCTGATACCAATACTTGTACGGAAGTACCTGTTACATTTTGTGATAATACAGATACTACGGCATTTCCTCCAAATTTAATTATTAATGAGTGGAGTTGGACTTATGGAGATGGCTCTGGCTCTGTTTCTGCTTTTCCATGTTCGGCGCCAAAAATATTTTCGTCATCTGGGCAATTCGATATGTCGTTGGCAATTTCTACCAATATGCCAACTTGTGATGTGACTAAAATATTTTCGAATTTTTCAAGTTTTTCTGATCGACCAGATGTAAAGCTTTCTGCATCCGAAACTGTTTCTTGCGAAATCCCTTTTGATGTTTCGTTTACCACTACGCCTGCCGACTCTTCGTTGGTATATGAATGGGAATTTGGTGATGGTGATGTTTCAACTGAAAATAGCCCTATTCACACTTACGATGAAATTGGATCTTTTACAGTTACTCTTAATGTGTCGGATGTTAATGGATGTGCTGCATTTACACAATTCGAAAATATTACGGTAGGTACGCCTACAGCAATGTTCGAAATACCGGATACATTCTGTATTGCCGTTGGAGATACCTTAATAGATAATTCGCTGTTGGGTACTTCTACTTGGAACTTTGGTGGAGGCGGTCTTGTGAGCTACGCAGATGGAAATCCCATCGCAAGGTTTAATACTTCGGGTGATTTTGTGGTTACTTTAACGAGTAGAAATGGAATTTGTAGTGATATAATGTCGTTGGAAACTTATGTGCAAGAACCTATTATATCCTATATCTCAACACCAGTGTTTTCTTGTTTCGATACCTTAACTTCAATATATACTGCTACTTCTAATATTGGTATTATTGAATGGCGTTGGGACTTTAGTAATGGTGATTCTTCATTCGTTCAAAATCCAACCTATTTTTATAGCGCAAACGATACGATACTATATAGCTTAGAGGAAGATTTTTCTCATTCGGAAGAGCTTGCCGCAACCACCAGCGCTGGATGTGTGGCTACATATAGTGAGCCAGATAGTGTGTTTGTTCCTAAATCTAATATGATGGTTTCTGCAAGTATGGGGTGCGCGCCTTTAACGGTTGACTTTACGAATAAGAGTAAATCGGAAAATGAAATAGTAGAATGGAAATGGGTGTTTGATGACGGTATGGAATCTATTCAAGCAAGTGGCGATCCAATTCAACATGTGTATTCAGATACTGGTACTTATTACCCAACATTGGTAATTACTACGGCACTTGGATGTATGGATACTTCTTTTTTAATGAAGATAGAAGTAGGTGATGTAATTGCGTTGGATTATACGATGTCGATTGCGGAAGGATGTGTAGACGACATGGTTACGTTTACAAATACAACACTTAGTCCCGAAAACGTAGATGCATGGAGATATGTGGGGAATAATAACCAAATTTTTCATTGCTACGATGATGCTGCACCTTCAATTACATTGCCAAGAGACACTGATATTACACCAATTACATTATGGGCAGAAGTGAATGGTTGTTTTTCGTCGGTATCTAAAAGCTTAATAACATATGCGCTCGCTGCGCATGCCGATTTTCAATACGATAGTGACTGTAGTACACCTTTTGATGTTGAATTTAGAAGTGAAAGTACGAGTGCTACAAGTATATTGTGGGACTTTGGTGATGGGAGCTCAAGTACTGCAGTTACTGTTGTACATACCTATGCCGAAAGAGGTGACTATCAAGTGGTTTTAACCGCTACAAATGCAGCTTCTACTTGCTCTCCATCTGTTGATAGTGAAATGATTTACATCAGAGAAATTCATGCTGAAATTATGTTAGATACTGCACAAAGTATTTTCAACGGCAACATAATTTGTTCTGAAGTACCGTATCTGTATCGAGGTGATTCTTCTGTTGATGTTTTCGATCATCCTTTTAGAGGGTATACTTGGAGGGTTGGTGCAGGTTCAAGAAGTTATACAACAAACAGTGCTGAACTTACCGATGCTCTTGAAAGTAGGGGGCCTGAAACAGTGTATTTGGTTGTAGAAGACATTAATGGATGTACCGATATAGATAGCGTAACGGTATTTGTAGCTGGTGTTGATCCAAAGTTGTACATAGATGATAAAGACGGATATATTTGTATTCCCGACACTGTTTTATTTATAGATTCTACTACATCGTATTTAAAGCTTGTAAATTGGGTATGGGATTTTGGTGACAACAGCACCATGAGTATGAATAATACGGATCCTCTTTTACCGCATATGGATACGTTAATACATGCCTATTCTGATTTTACTGCAACTAGTTTTAATGTTAGCTTAACTGTTACAGATACTATTGGTTGTGCAGGAACAACAACTGAAGTGCTAACCATATATACTCCTAATACATTGCTTACGGCTACTGAAGATGAGGTATGTACAGGCGCAACGGTTGATTTTACTGCTACGGACGATACCACGTTTGGATCGTATCTTAATTACAATTGGTTTGTTGGTGGTACTTTATACGACACGGTAAACTCTGAGATCTCAGTTCAATTCGACACTGTATTTAACGATACAGTAAAAGTGACTTATTGGGAAGAAAGTTCGGGATGTATAGATTCTACTTTCCTGCTTATTTCTGTAGATACTTTCCCTATTGCTCGTGTATTTCCAGATACGAGTTCGCTGTTTTGTGATGGACAACAAATTACATTTAGAGATTCTTCAATTGGTAATATTGCAATTAGAACTTGGAATTGGTACAATGGTATTGCTTCAAAGCCACCTATTCCGGGTACTTCAATTATCGATGTGTTTTCTGAAGGGATGGACACAGTTAGGTTGTATGTGGAATCGCCTAACGGATGTTCGGCCAGCTATGATACTATTTTCTTTGTGGCTAATCCTAAAGGGTCTTTTTCTATGGATGTTGACAAAATTTGTAAATCGGAGTCGATTACTTTTGTACCAGAGGGCTTCTCTGATTTTTATTATTGGGTATGGGATTACGGCGATGGAACCTTGGATACCTTGTTTGCAGCTACAGACCCAATAGAGCCAATAGCGCATGTATATAATTTTTTACCTGCAGGTGGTAGTACTGTTGCAAGACTGGTTATAGCAGACGAAACTGGACTTTGTGTTGAAACGGAGTCGATAGACTTTTTGATTCATGAAGTAAGGGCCAACTTTTATAGAAATAACGACACAACTTTATTGGATACTAATATTTGTATTGTAGACGATATAGTTTTTGAAAACGCATCGATAAGTGCAGATATTTTTACTTGGGAATTTGGAGATAGTATTGGCACATCAACGGCAGCTGATGAGGTGACATACAATTATGCCAAAACGGATACATTCTATGTTAAATTAATGGTGGAGAGTTCGGAGTATGGGTGTTTTGATACGATTGTGAAATCGGTAATTGTTCATCCAAACCCAATAGTTGTTGCTTTAAATGATACCTTTTGTTTGGATGGTGATAAAAGCTTAACCATCGATTCGTCAACTTATTTTCCAGGTGATTATGTTTATGCTTGGGAACCAGCAGACTTGTTGAATGATAGCACCGATATGCCAGAAATTGATATTACGGAAGATACCACTTTTACTGTAACCGTTACAGACAAGGCGATAGGTTGTTTTGATACCGACGTAGCTAAGATTATAGTTGTGCAGGATGTATTTGGTGAAACACCTTGGGATACCACAATTGTTATTGGTGATACTGCTGTTTTGATGGTAAACGATAACAACGGTTTGTGGTATTTTGAGTGGGATGATGAGGATACGCTAAATATTTCGTGCTTAGATTGTAGTTATCCTAAAGTATGGCCTTTAGAAGATAAAGAATACAATGTTATTGTATCGGATAAAAGAGATTGTGATTCGAGAGATTTTGAATTAAGGGTAGAAGTACATCAGGGTATAGCATTGGAATTGCCAAAAGCATTTACACCAAATGGAGATGCAATTAACGATATAATTTATTTAGAGGGTTGGGCAATTAAAGAACTTTATTACTTCCAAATTTTTAATAGATGGGGCGAGAAGTTATTTGAAACAAACGACGCATCTATTGGATGGGATGGATTTTATAAAGGGATTTTACAGAATAACGAAGTGTATACTTATAAAGTAAGTGCCAGTAGTTATTTAGATGAAACAGTTAACATAGAGGGCTTCTTCACGTTGTTGAGATAAAGATTACTTTTTTACAATCTTTTTACTCCAAGTATCATTGCCAATTTGTAGCGTGCATATGTAAATGCCGTTGTTTAAATCGCTGCCCAATAAATCTAACGTAAATAGGCCTTTAGGGCGCTTATCGTCAACTAAATGAGCAATTTTCTTACCCTGCATGTCGGTAAGGCGTAAAGATACATATGCGGCTTCCTTTACATTTATTAAAAGCGTTGTGCTACTTGTAAAGGGATTGGGGTAACAGGCCAATGCAGGCAAATTATCAATACTGTTGTTGTTTACCGATAAATAAGGGTTTGGTGTCCATGGAAAACGGAAAGCGCGGTAACTGCTATTGCTGAAAAAAGGATCTAGAAAAAGTTCGAAAACTAAATTGCCTAGCGAATCCACCTCCGAAATAGTAGCTGCATTGGGGTCTGTTCTTCCCCAACAAATAAAGCTGTTTCCGTTGGGCAATCGTTGTAAACTCCCCATTATGCTGGCATAAGTGTGTTCTTCGTCGGTGTATTTCCATACCAAAGTAGCAGTCATGCTATCGGCATCTATTTTATACTCAACACCTCTTGGGGAATTGTTGGTAAAATGAGCATTATCGAACACAGAGAGATTACCGTTATCTAACCTGCGTGCATCGTGTTGGTAGCAAAACTTGTAGTAATCGCCAATAAATTCAAATTGATTGTTTTTACCGCCTAAGCGCCAAATAATATTGCCAGTGGTGCGGTTGATTTTAGTTATTTCGTCCATTTTTTTTGCGGAAATAATGATGTTGTCATCATCGTCTAATTCGATAGAATTGCAATGCACATAAGTGAAAATAGCGCTGGTAAAATCGGCACCATGCACAGCATCGGTTATTTGATAATGATCCCAACTTCGCCATTGAAACATTACACTTTTTGTGTTGCCATCGATCTCCTGAATAATGACACCACTTACCACAGCGGCAGGGTTACCACCTTCTACAAGAGAATCCATGTTGATGTATTGTTTGTCGTTACAAATAATTAAAGCGTTGCCGTTGTCTAAAATCTGTAAATCGTGGATGTTGGTTGCATATCCATTTCCGCAGGTAAAAGTGTCGATAACAACATAATTGGTGTCGATAATAAAAAAGGCTTTCGCTTTATTGTTATAATAGGAGATGTTGCCATCGGGTTGTTTTTTGAAATCATAGGGTGGGTAATCTACCGGCTCTTGATAAATGGCATTGCCCAAATTATCTAAAATTAAATGATTTGTTCTTCCTCCACCCTGAGTGGTGAGGAATATTGAACCTTCGGCTAGCTTGGTGGTATCGTAAATTGTAATGTCGACAGTTAAGTTTTCGAGCACCGATTTTGTTGAAATATATTCAGTTGAATCTGGGGGTGGGGTAGCAGATGATATTTGAAACGAAAACGAATTAGCATTTCCACAGAAATCAGCACCTAGCTCTATATTAACTTTTTCTCCTTTTGCAAAATCGTTGGTTGGTTCAATCAATACGGTATTGGACTTTTTGAGGTAGATAATTTCAAAAGCTAAGGAATCCGAGATACTGCCAACTACAGAAACGCAGGAAAGACCGTTGTTAGGGAAACAAGCGGCTGTGTATTTAACAATAATGTTGGTAGAGGTAGATAAATATTGTGAATTAGGAATGGGAGAGAGATAGGTAATACCGTTGTGTTGCGCAAATAGCACATTGGGAGCTGGTAGGCCCAATAGCGTGATGAATGAAAAATAGATGGATCGCATGTTTGTGTTTGATTTACAAATTTAGTGCAATTGAGGGACTCTCTCCCTAGCCCTCTCTTTTGCAGAGAAAGGGGACTACATGCTGCCTTTATTTAAAATTGTGATTAAATAAACAATTAGGTTGATTAAGGTACAATGTAGTCCCCTCTCTAGTTTAGAGAGGGTAGGGGTGAGTCAGGGATGAACCAAAGCAGCTAAGGCGAAATATTTAACCGGCATGAAGGCAACCTTTTACATATTGTTACGACTATGTTAAATAGTAGTTGTGAATCAGCTTATTAGGACGTATAGAGGGTTATGAATGACTGAAAACAAGGGGATTAATAGTAATTCAGAATCATAATTACTTATATTGTAGAGGCGATTGAGCTTTGCCTTAATAAAATTGGAATAAAAGCAAGATGAAAACAGAATGCTACATATTACAATTGAATATAGTTAAAGATTCGTGGCATCCGGATTACTGGAGTACTTGGATGCCCTAATCTCTTGATCATTTCAATATGATTAAACAGAATGTTTAATATTAATCAAGTTGATGTTAAACTCTCTCAGTATTAGCCCGCTTAATAGAAAAGTAATTTAGAAAAGAGCGAGATATAATGCCCATCAAACATTAATGACATGATTACATTTTACCATAAAACACTTAAACCACAACTGCTTAAAATAAGCACATTGTCGATTGTGTTTTTACTAACCTTGGTTTCTTCGTTTAGCTATGCTCAGCCTGCTAACGATGATATTTGTAATGCGATTCCACTTACAAGTGGAATACCTTTATGCGGACAAGACAATACGGGTGCAACCGTTGCTGGTAGTGATGTTTTAGGTAGTTGTTGGGAAGATGCTCCTACTTCTGGCGGAGGAGCAGTATTGAGCAACACCGTTTGGTATAGCATGGTTTGTCCACCATCGGGAGGTATCTATCTTACAACAGACTTTATAGTTGCAGGTGGATTATTAGATACTGAAATGGCGATTTATTCGTCGTCGGATGGAACATGCACAGGTAACCTTACCGAAGAAGATTGTAACGAAGACCCATCTACCGAGGATAGATTTTCAGGTCATGCAAGAATTAGAGCAACAGGATTAATCCCGGGCGATACCTATTTTATTCTGTTGGATGGTAGGTCTACATCAGGAGTGGTTTATGACGAAGAGGAAGCCGACGAAGATTACGGAACTAGTACCACAGGAGAATATTGCATTTTGGGTGTTGAATTTGGCGGTGGTAGTGGAGCTGCAGCAGGTACTTCACTCGATTATTTTTGCAGTCCAGATTTTACAGAATACGATGCTGAGAGCACCGATTTAATTCAAGATTGTCATAACGCGATGAACGAATCACCGGGTTTCTTTGACCAACAAAGCTTTCCAAACTGTGTGGACCCTGTAGATGTTTACAATTTTGAACTGGATTGTGGATTTCAGTTTGAGGATGCGATAAATAATAATTTTATTGGTTGTGAATATAGCATTACGATGCATTGGAAATATGATCAAACCAACTCTCCTAAAGAATGGCAAAGGCTTATAGATTGGTCAAACCATACCAGTGATGACGGAATGTACGTGTCTGGTAAAGCGGGTGGTACCTATGAATTTTGGGACGAGACTATGGGTATTGGTGCAGGTATTGGTGAGGATGACGATTGGAACACAGGAGTTTTTACAAGAGATTGCGATGGTAATTTCTGTATGTACCATTATGATGGGGATGGAAATGGAGGATTAATTGAATGTATTGTTGATGGGGGAACTGGTATTGTTCAAAATGGCGATTTTATAAACTTTTTTACCGATGATGATAAAGTAAAAGGAGAGACAGCTCCCGGTCAGATTGCTTATTTGGAAATTTCAAACTATGCGAAAACAGAAGCAGAAATTAACGAAATGATCCCTACCATGCCTTGTCCATGTGCATTTTCACCACCTCCAACGTGTGAAATTACTGCACAATCCAACGAGATTTGCTTTGGCGATGGAAATAGTTCTTTAGAAGTAGAGGTTGAAGGCGATGGAGTAGATATACCGTATACAGTAACATGGCCATCTGGAAATATAACTACCCCGCTAAATAGTGGAGATAGGGCTATTGAATTAGGTCTTCCTACAGGGTTTCAGGTGGTAACAGTTACAGATAATTTGGGATTAGAAGGAACGTGTTCTGCCTATATTTCATCTCCTACACCAGTTTTATTAGATACAATTTTTACCGAATTAGCATGTAATGGCGATACCGATGCCGCAATAGATTTAAGTGCTGGTGGTGGAATAGGGGCGCTTACAGTTATATGGGAAGATGGATCTTCTGATGAGGATAGAACAGGCCTTGCTGCAGGAACATATGGTGTAACGGTTACAGATGAACAAGGATGTAGCCAGATGATTGATAAAACTTTTGCTGATCCACCTGCAATTGTACTTTCCGAAACGCATAATAACGAAACTTCTTGTGGTAACCCAGGTACCACAGACGGAAGTATAGATCTTACTTGGGAAGGTGGCGGAACATACAATTCTACATCTACACCAACAACGTTCACCTATTTTGGAGGTACAGCTATAGATAAAGGTGCAACCACAACATTCGATTTAATTACTGCGGTTACTCAAACGACAGTTGATATTAATACGCTTTCACAAATTTGCATTGACGCAGAAGACGCCATGGGGCAAGCAGGCGGATTTGCAATTACTATAGAAGGTCCTTTAGGACAACAACAGCTGTTAACGAGTACGCTAGATGGTAATATGAATCAGGCAATAGACAATGTTTGTTTTGATGCTACTGCTTTGTTAAATATTTCTACCACTACAGCAGACTATACTGGTAGCTGGATTCCAGAAGAAGGAGCACCTTTAAATGATCTTGCCAATCCATTAATTGGAGAAACTGCTAGTGGAACTTGGCACTTAATAATTGACGACGGCGGTATGAATGGCGGTACGCTTAATAGTTTTTCTATGGTGTTTAATGATATTGTTGTTAGAACTGGGCCACCAACTTATTTATGGAGCACAGGAGAAACAACCCAAGATGTTGGTAGTTTAACGGGGTCGAATGGCTTTATTGCATATACCGTTACTGCTACGGATGACAATTTATGTACAGCAACTCAAGTAGTAAATATATGGTGTCCGGTGCCTCCAACATGTTCAATTCAGGTAGATTCCGAACCGAGTTGTTTTGGAGTTTGCGATGGTTCAGCCACATTAACTGTTGATGGAGGGAGTAGCCCCATTTTTGATATAAATTGGGGTACAGAAATAGGAACAGTTTCGGCAGCGGGTTTAACACATCAGGCTATTGCTTTATGCAGTGGTACGCATGTAGTAACAGTTACAGATAGCGAAGGTCAATTTGAAACATGCAACGTTACAATAACAGATCCTGATGAGGTAATTGTTGATTATGTGAGCCATACTGAGCCTCTTTGTAATGGTTCAGCAGACGGAACCATTACTGTAGCCGCAAGTGGAGGTGATGGTGCCTTTGGTTTTATATGGTCACCTAGTGCATCATCTCAAACTTCTAACCCTGCAACAGGGTTGTCTGCCGGACTTCATACGGTAACGGTAATGGACGGCAATGGCTGTACTGCCGAGGTAGATAGGTTGTTGGTCGATCCTGTTATTTTGAGTTCTAATATTTCTGCAACGTCAAATCCTTTATGCGATGGCCAGGCCAATGGAACAGCAACTGTGGAGTATACTGGCGGAACAGCTGACTATTCTGTAGATTGGGATGCTCCGGGTGGTAATGTTGCCAATCAGGTTGGGCCAACACATTTAGGTACTGGCTTTTTAGGCGATTTGGAATATTGTGTTACCATTACCGATGCCAATAGTTGTACAGTTTCATCTTGTGTTACTTTAATTGATCCTGATTTAGTTACTGCTAATGCCACGGGTACAAACCCAACATGTGGAGGTTTGGCCGATGGTGAAACAGAAGTTACACCTAGTGGTGGAGTTGGTTCGTATACCTACTTGTGGGACGATATTACTTTTCAAACAAATGTCATTGCAACAGGATTGGATGCCACAGTTGGCGGAAAAACGTATTGTGTAACGGTAGAGGATGGCAACGCCTGTCCGGCAGTTGATTGTGTTGATTTAATAGAGCCTGTAATTGTGGTTGCCTTGGGTACAAGCGAGCCTTCGTCGTGTGGAAATGCTGATGGTGATGCAACTGTAACAGTAACTTCTGGAGGTGTTGCACCTTACACGTATCAATGGGACGATAATGTTGATCCGTTGCCTGTTCCATACGCAGGTCCTAATCAAACTACGTCGACAGCAATTAATTTATCGGCCGATATTTACAACGTTACGGTAACCGATGATAACAATTGTACTGCTGTAGCCTTTGCAGATGTAAAAGATCCGGGTTCGCCTACTTTGGCATTTACTGTTAATGTAAAAGATCAGATAACTTGCTTTGGGGCCAACGACGGTTCTGCCGAAATTACTATCACTGGCGGTTCGGCACCGTATGATGTAGAATGGGAATTGGATGGAGTAGTTTTTGCAAGTACAACAGACGAGCCAGATGGTACAATAATCGAGGAAATTAACATAGGACCAGGTGTGTTGTCGGTTTCAATTGTAGCAGACAACGGATGCCAAACTTCTGTTACTGTAACTATTGTTGAGCCAGTAGTTATACAGGTTGCTTCTATTACAAGTAACGAACCGTCTTGTTTCGGATTTGCCGATGGCGACGCATTGGCTACTGCAACTGGCGGAACTGGTGCGTATACTTATGTTTGGACAAGTACAAGTACAGAGGCAAACGATACTGGTTTGGCAGCCGGAACGCATAGCGTAACAGTAGAAGATGAAAATGGATGTACTGCCGAAGGATTAGAAGTGATTGGAGAACCAGATGAACTTATATCTAACATTGATGGTGTAGATCCAAATTGTTTCGAAAGTTGTAATGGAACTGTAGCCCTGAGCCCAGAGGGTGGAACCGTTGCAGTTGTGTATACATATCTTTGGTCTCCGGGAGGAGAAATATTCGAAGATTTAACAGGTAAATGCGACGATGTATACGATGTTGTTATTATGGACGACAACGGTTGTACGGCAACAAATACATTTACTTTAACAGACCCAAGTGCTGTGGTTGCATCGGCAAATGTTGATGCACATGCTACTTGCGATGCAGTTTGTTTTAATGGCGAAGCCACTGCTTCTGGTGCTGGCGGAACGGTTGCATCTTATTATACATACGCATGGGGCAACCCGAGTACGGCAACCACCGCAAATATTACGAGTTTAAATAATAATATTTATTGTGTTACGGTTTATGACGATAACATGTGTCAGGATTCTGCTTGTGTGGAAATATTGGGCTATCCTGGCCAAACGTGGGTAGATACAATTGTAGATGTGCTTTGTAAGGGGGATGCTACTGGTTCGTTAGATTTATCGTTAACCATTAGAGGAAATGGCCCTCCGTTTATATTTAATTGGGATGCCGCAAATCCATCTGTTATTTTAGATTCGATTGGAACAAACCTTTTAGCTGGTACTTATAGAGTAACCATAACAGATGTTTTGGACGAAACCTTTATTAGAAGTTATGTTATTACCGAACCAAGTGATGCATTGGTAACTGGGTGCAGTGGTTCAGATCCATTGTGTTTTAATGTTGAAGACGGTATGGCATCAACCTCTGCAAGCGGAGGAACAAGTCCGTATGTTTATTTGTGGAACGACGACGATAGCCAAACATCTGCTACTGCTTCGGATATAGGGGAAGGCACTTTTGAAGTATTGGTAACCGATAACAATGGCTGTACTACAACGTGTGATTATATTTTAGTGTATCCCGATGTGGTTACTGTAACATTGATAGACGCAGCAGATCCTAGTTGCGAAAACAATGATGGCGAACTAACAGCAGATGCATCAGGAGGAACCGAAACGTTTGACTACGATTGGGGAAATTCTTCAAGTCAGAATACGGCTACACTTACCATCTTGGGAGTTGGTAATCATTTGGTAGTAGTAACCGATGGAAATAATTGTACAGCAGAGGCAACTTATGAGTTAATCAATCCAGATGCACCGACTGTAGATGTTACCCTCGATCAAAATATTCAATGCTTTGGAGCAAACGATGGGCAGGTAACAGTAGCCATTGCTGATGGAACCGAACCTTATACTTACACTTGGTCCTCGGGAACTACGGCAAACTCTATTTTCACTGGCAGTTATATCGAAGCTGGATTGTCGAAAGGCGCAATATTTATTACTGTTACAGATGCCGAAAATTGTATTGGCATGGATAGTACTTTTATTAAAGAACCATTGCAATTAATGACAGTTGTAACTGGTGGTTCTATTTTGTGCTATGACGATGAAACGGCAAAAATATATGCAACAGCAAGCGGGGGAGTAGATCCATATACTTTTGTTTGGGACGACGCTAATACTGCAACAACAGATACAGTGTTTAACGTGGGGGGAGGAACTTACAGAGTAACTGTTACCGACGATAACGATTGTATCATAACTGGTTCTACCGTTATTGATCCATTAACACCAGTGGTGGCAACCTTAACTCACGATACGGCTACTTGTTACGAATCTTGCGATGCGATATTATACGCCGGAGGATCGGGTGGTAATAATTCGTTTTTGTACGAATGGTTTTTACCGAATCCTGATACCATAACAACACTTTCTGTATTTACCGATGTTTGCGGTAATAACTTTAACGACATTGCTTATTGGGTAATTGTAAGAGATACTAATTTGTGTATGGCAGATACGATTTATGAAATTGTAGAACGCCCTGATTCAATTCGTGCGCATATAAGAATAGATGGCGATGTATTTGGCAATACGCCTTTTGATGTGGTATTGATTGATTCTTCGTACGGGAATTATTACAATACATGGACATGGAGTATTGACGATCAGTTTGTAGGGATTGATGTAGATACTTTGCACGAAACGTTTGTAGCAACGCAAACTACCTCGTTCGAAATTATGTTAGAGGCATCGAGAAATGGTGATTGCGCTAATGAGACCGCAAGGAATGTATTGGTTGAAGCAGGTTCGTTTTTAGCAATACCAGATGTGTTTACACCTAATGGCGACGATTTCAATGATAGGTTTCAAGTAACACAAATAAATATGTGTACGCTTTCGGGAAGAGTATTTAACAGATGGGGCGAAAAGTTAGCTGAGTGGGAAGGTATTGCGACTGGATGGGATGGAAGAACCGTATCTGGCGAAGAAGTTCCTGATGGGGTTTATTATTATCTGATTGATGCAGTGGGTTGCGATGGTGAAGAGTATTTAGGCAACAAAGGTTCGGTAACTATTATTAGATAGTAAGGAATTATTGCTTGATCAGCTTTTTGGTGTACTTCTCATTATCAGAACTTACTGTGCAGAGGTACATGCCAGTTGGAAGAGATTGAGCATCGAAATTAAACTCTTGCACGCCTTGAGCTAAGTGCCCATCGTGTAAAACCGCAATTGTTTTACCATCCATGGAAGTAACTACAACTTTAACATTACCAGTACTTGCAATATTTACCAAAATAGTTGTAGAAGCAGAAAATGGATTGGGGTAATTGCTAAACAAATAATCGTTTTCAGAAATGTTTTCAAGCAGATTAGTGAGGTCTGGCCACACAAATCGATAAGCTCTATATGAGCTTTTAACTGAGGAATTGAGATCGAGAAACATTTCAAACACTTTGGTTCCATCCGATTCATATTCGGTAACATTAGGTTCATAGCTTAATACATGGCCCCATCCAATTAACGAATTCCCATTATTCAGTCGTTGAATGTTTCCCATTATCGAAGCTCTTTCAATAGCATCGTGTTCTTGCTCCCAAACCATGGTAGCAAGCATGTTTACCTCGTCCAATTCATATTCTACCCCTCTAGGTAAATGTGATTTATATTCGGCATTATCGAAAATGGTAATGTTACCGTTGTCAATCCTTTTCGCGTCGTGCTGAGAGCTAAACATTGCTGTATCGTTGGTGAAAGTGAAATCGTTGTTTTTTCCTCCGAGCCTCCAAATAATTGATGAGTCGGTTCTGCTGATCTTGGTTACCTCATCCATGTTTCTGCTCGAGATTAATATGTTTCGATCAGTATCTTGCTGAATCGAGTTGATGTGAACGTAAGAAAAGGAAAGCGCTGTTAAGTCGGCAACGTTTACATTGTCTTCAAATTGGTAATGATCGAAACTGCTCCATTGAAAAACAACCTCTTTTGATTTGGCATCTATTTCCTGAATCATTCCTCCTGTTACTACACAAACAGAATCTCCTCCATAAGACCTCATGTCAACAATTCGGACTTCATCGCATATTAAAAGCGCATTTCCATTTGGCAGAATGTCTATGTCGTGAAAATCTGTTTCGAAACCATTTCCACATTGAAAAGAATCTACCACAGTAAACGAAGTGTCTTTAATGAAAAATTGGTCGCGATCGAACGCAACAGTGCTATCTCCGTTAATTACTTTAAAATCCCATTGCTGATCTATTTCGTAGTATAAAACCTCTCCATAATTGTCGACAATTATATTTACGTTAGAACCCATGATACCCGACACAGTGAGGAAAATATCTCCATCGGCGGTAGCTCCATAAACATAAGTTTCAATCTCGAACTCATCGAAAGGAGGGTTCAGCGTTTTTTGTCCGAAGGAGGATGGTACTATAATAAAGAGTAATACTATTGAGAATAAACACTTCATTGCTTCACGAGTTTTTTTGTAAAGCTATAGTTATTTGAAATAGCTGTGCAAAAATATACACCACTCGCAAGTGACTGTAAGTTTATTTTAAATTCTTTGGTTCCTTTATTAATAAAGCCGTTGTGGATCGTTTTAATTGTTTTTCCTGCAAAATTGGTAATCGAAATATTGACGTTTCCTTCTTCGGGTATATTTAGTAAAACAGTGGTAGTAGCCGTAAAGGGGTTTGGGTAGTTGGTAAATAGATAGGTTTCGGGAGCAATGTTTTTGACCAAAGTTTTATATTGACGCCAAACAAAACGATAAGCGCGGTAGGTGGTTTTGTTGGAGTAATCGCCATCTATATATAGTTCGAATACTTTTGTGCCATCGGGTTCATATTCGGCAACATTAGGTTCTTCTAACCAAACACTGCCCCAGCTAAAGATTGAGTTGCCATTTGGGAGCCTCTGAATATTCCCCATTGATGTAATAGCCCTTTCTATTTCTCGCTTTTGTTCCCATACCATAGTAACTGTCATGGCAACCTCATCCATTTCGTACTCCACACCTCGGGTAGGGGAATCGTTAAAAACAGAATTGTCGAAAATGGTAATATTGCCATTCTCTATGCGCTTTGCATCATGTTGTGTTGTAAACATGCTGGTATCGTTTGTAAACTCGAAATCGTTGTTTTTACCGCCCAGTCGCCAAATAATAGACGAATCGGATCTATTAATTTTAGTAACCTCGTCCATGTTTCTATTTGAGATAATAATATTGCCGTCAGTGTCTTGTTGAATAGAATTCATATGCACGTATGAAAAGTACGCATCAGTTAAATTGGCACCATGCATGTTGTCTGTAAATTCGAAATGGTCGAAACTACTCCATTGAAAAACAACCTCTTTGGAGATTAGATCAATCTCTTGTATCATGCCTCCCTTTACATAAGCGTTGGTATCTCCACTATCAACTTCCAAACTCATATCAATATATCTGTACTCTTCGCAAATAAGCAATGCGTTACCGTTGGGTAAAATAGCAATATCATGAGGGTCTGTAGCGTATCCATTTCCGCATTCAAAAGAGTCAATCGGAGTAAAACAAGAATCTCTAACGCGGAATTGCCCCGAGTGATACGAAACTGTGTGGTTGCCATTAACAACTTTAAAATCCCAATCTGCTACATTCTCATAATAGAGTATCTCTCCGTAATTGTCGATAATTATATTGTAATTGCCACCCATTGGGCCTGCAGTAGTTAGAAAAATATCACCTTCACCAGTATCGTCATACAAATAGGTAATAAATTCAAATTCATTAAATAAGGGTAATTGAGCTTTTTCTTTCCCTGTTTTGATGCTTTTTTCGTTATAAGTTGGTAATTTTATGGTGTTATGCGACTTGTTTTGAGCATGTAACGTATAAGTGCATAGGTTTAAAAGGAGGAAAATGGTCAGAAAAATCCTCAACGTAATATTTATCCAAAAGAAACGGGCAATATATTCCATTAGTAGCTGCGAGCAATAAGGTTGTTTAATATGTAAGTATAATTAATAAATATCTCATTCCCATTAAGTAAGGTAGATTTGTTACTTAATTACTCATATTTAACTATTAGATGCAAAAACAGAATGTTATTCTATTAATTAATCATTAAATTAGTGTAAATAGTTGTTTATTTGTAAATTATCAAACATAAATACTGTTATTCTCCAATAATCGAATATAAAAATTGAATAAATGAAAGGGTTTCATTCAAGAGTTCTGACCGCTTTAATTGGGTTTGTTTTACTACTTAGTTCAGCGTCTTCCGTATTCTCTCAAAATACGTATGCATATGTAACTAGTGTTGCAGGAAATGTAGTTACAACCGGTGCAGGTTATAGTTTGGCAGGTTTTATTGTTGGCGATAGAGCCATGATAATGCAGATGAAAGGTGCTAATGTTTTCGAAAAAAACGAGGATGGTTATGGAGCTATTACAGCTTATAATCAGGCTGGAGCTTACGATGTTGGATTTGTAACAGCTGTTGGAGCAAATAGTGTTACATTAAGTATTAATGTAGATGCGTACGATATTAACTCCAATGTTCAACTTATTTCTATGCCTCCAGACGATGGAGGGGGTAACTATACAGAAGATGGATCTAACTTACCGCAAGAATGGGACGGTTATACTGGTGGGGTATATGCTGTTAGTATTTGTGGTACGTATAATTTAACTGGCGATTTAGGTTTAACGGCTGAAAATGGTAGCGAAGGAGGCGGATTTAGAGGTGCGCCTATCAATTTGGCAGGTGGTTATTATGGTGGTTTCCCTCGTCAATGGGTTGCAATAGATGAATTTGATGTTGAATTTGGTTCATTTAAGGGAGAAGGTATTGCAAGTACTTATTGTCAGTCGGGAGGTGATCCTGGACCTGGGGTTGTTGTAGGACTTGACTATGATCGTGTTGATGGAGATTATTCCTCTGGTGGATGGGCATTTAATTATGTTGATTATGAACCAGATGGTATGGGTGGTGCTAAAAGTATTGATGAGATTTGTTCTATTCACGATTTTGGATCAGGTGCCCTTGCAAATGGAGGTGGTGCTGGTGTAAAAGTTGATGGCGGCGGCGGCGGCGGTGGTAACGGTGGTGCTGGTGGCCTTGGTGGTTGTGGATGGATGCTTAACTACGATTGTGACATGAACGACCCGGCTTATTGTGGAGCAGGATCTCCTTGTCAAGCTCCTCCTCCGTTAGCATTAACAGATGTGCAAGGTGGTGGTGGTTACAACCTTACTATTCCAACAGATGGTAGTAGACTTTTCCTTGGTGGTGGAGGTGGTTCCGCATGGACAGATGATGAAATTGGAGATGAAGGTGAGTTGCCGATGTTTGATGCTGGTGGCGGTATGCACGGTGGTATGATTTATTTTGTTCAGGCTGCAGATGTGCAAGGAAATGGATTTAATATTTCGGCAGATGGTAGAAATCATGTTAGAGAAATCAATTGGCAGGCCAACGGTGGTGGTGGTGCTGGTGG
>JABSPQ010000111.1 GCA_013214205.1 Flavobacteriales bacterium | reverse complement strand
AGCTTTTTCGACTTCATCCAGAGGTAAAACAGCAATTATGGGGCGGTCAGTTTTGGAGTAGCGGATATTATGTGAATACAGTTGGTCAGTACGCAAATGAAGAGACAATCAAGAAATATATCGCGACACAAGGAAATGATTCAAAAGAATACAAGAGTTATCATAAGAGTCAACTAAGCTTGTTTAGCTAAGTGGATACCTCGAAGCTCTGCTTCGGGGTTGTTCATTAAAAAATCAATTCAAGATTATCAATACGACTTTATTTTACTAACTTGGTCAGACTAAGAAACTTAAGTTAATTGCAGTATTGATATAAGAGACTGCTTTTCAGGGACCTAAAATAAAATCCGGTTAAATTAAGCGCCTAGCGATAGAATAAAACGACATGAGTGAAGAACAAGAAGTAAAAGAAAGGGACGAAGTCGTTATCGTAAACAATGGTAATACAGGCGTTTGCGACATCAAAGTGTATTCGAATCAAATTGTTGAAGTTAAGTTTCTTGAGCGGTGTACTGTCACTTTAAAGGACCTAAGAGAGATGGAGAAAGTATATTTTGACATCATTGACCGTAACAAAAAGTACCTTATCATCGTAATTTCAGGGAAAGGAGGAATGACAAGCGACGCAAGTGAGTACGATCTCTTTGGTGAGATCGCATTTAATTTTGCAAAATTAGCCATAGTGGTGCCTACATTTTACCAGCGAATGTTTGCTAAATGGTACTTTAAGTATACCACACAACCAGATTTTAGCTATCGTTTTTTTGGGAACGCAACAGCTGCACACAATTGGCTTGAAGAGAGTTTTAAATAGATAACAAAAGAATTTTATTTCCATATGGAGAACGAGGTCCCTTTGGGTAAGACGGAAAGTAGCGAAGTAAATTCTATAGAAAATGGATTTCATATGCACCTAAGAGATGATGGTGTAGTGGAACTAAATCTTAAGGATAAACATTCTGTATCATCTCAAAATTTAATCGATATGCAAATCATATTTGAGGGTTTGGCTGTTGGCGATAAATCGTATCCTGTTATTGCAATTACTGGTAAAAGCATGGGAATGACAGAAGATGCCAGACACATAGACATTTTTGCTGAAGTAGATTACAACATTAGTCGCTTGGCTATTGTTATCACTTCTTTCTTTCCAAAACTATTGGCTTCCTGGTATTTCAGGTATGTAACACAACCCGAATACGAATATCAAATTTTTGATAACCTAAAAGATGCGAACGTTTGGGTTATCAAAAAGTAATGCTCTAGTTGCATTTAAAGCCTAGCTCAATAACAACGCTTCCTTTACCACTCGATACTTCTCTACTTTGTTCGAATCCATTTCCCTCTATATATGGTGTAAAGCTCATCCACGTCATAAACTCTTCAGTAACGTTACCTAGGCTGTCCTCATCATAATCGTACATCGTTATATTTACCAAATCGGTAACAGCATGTAAATAAACACCAACTTCATAGTCCACTCCTGCTAATGGTCCTGCAGTGGTATCTGTGATATTAGGCAAGATGTTATGCGATTTGTTGTTTTTGTAAATAGTGTCTTCCCCAGTAACAAAATAGAGCGCAACATCTGGCAACGACGTAATCGAATCACCGTCATCCCAACTATCACCATCATCATGAGTGGGCCATGATTTTATAGTAATGCTTCTTATATATATGCTATCAGGTACAATTTCGACTTCGCAATTGGTACCATAATAACATGGCAAACAAACACAACTACCACCCTGGCAAACTCCTTCGCCACAAGCGTTTTTACAAGAATCCTGACAAGAACTAAAAACGAGAAAAACCACCACTGTTATAAGTACACCAAACTGCTTCATTTAAACCATCAATTATATCTGTTAAAACTTAGTTAACGAAGGTTGCCATTGAATGGTTCGCTATTATGGACATTAATGGCAACCAATACAAAAACACGTAACCCTGCTGATAACTAGCAGGTTGTGGCTTTTATTAAATAAGTATAATTAAGCAAAATGGATTTTTTTTTAAATTTGTTTGTTACAAATTGTAGATAGTGTCGTCTACCTAATTGACATGGCGTTGGAAAAGTTTAAGAAAGAGGTATTACCTCTTCAGAATAAAATATTTCGATTTGCGAATCGAATCCTGAAGAAAGAAAACGAGGCGGAAGATTTAACGCAGGACGTTTTCTTAAAACTGTGGTCTATGAAAGACAAGCTTGGTGAATATAGAAACGTTGAGGCTTTGGCCATGACAATGACCAGGAATCTTTGTTTCGACAGGATTAAATCGAAAAGATGGAACAACACGAGTTTAAATGAAACTTACCATCAAAAGAGTACAACGAACGACCCTTATAAAAAGGCAGAACTATCAAATAGTATGGAACACATAAAAAACATAATAGACGACCTACCCGACAAACAACGAACAGTTATTCAACTGAGAGATGTAGAATCGTATGAGTTTAAAGAAATAGCCGAAATAACGGGCATGGCAATGGATTCGGTAAGAGTGAATTTGTCGAGAGCAAGAAAAAAGATCAAAGCGGAACTAGAAAAAAAATACAATTATGGACTTAAAAGGGCTTGAAATACTGCTAGATAAATTCTACGCAGGAGAGACTTCTATAAATGAGGAGGAAAGTATTAGCAAATACTTGTCTGAAAACGAGGTTCCTAATCATTTAAAAGCAACACAAGAACAATTTAAATGGAATACGGCTGCTTTTACATACGAGCCATCGGTTGATTTGGGTGATCGAATAATGGATAAAATCCAAAAACAATCTGTTTCTCCTACACATTCCATTACCAAATACACAAGTATAATAACAGGTGTGGCTGCTTCCGTGGCCTTGGCAATAGCTGGCTATTTCTTTTATACAGACAAAAGTGATAGTGAACTGATGGATTTAACACAGGTTGAAATGCCATTTGTTAATCCCCCACTCCAAAACATAAATATTCCGTTTGCCAAAGATCAACTCGATGCAAAAAATGGCAAATTGATTAATTATGAATCTGGGTCTTTCGTGTACGTTCCGCCTAAAGCTTTTGTTGACGAAAACGGGAAAATAATTGAAGGTGATGTCGAAATTAAATTCAGAGAATTTAACGATCCCATCGATTTTCTTTTCTCGGGAATCCCAATGGACTACCAATTTGAAGGGAAACAATACCAATTAGAATCAGCTGCCATGTGCGAAATATTAGCAGAAAAAGACGGCAAACCTGTTTTTATGAACCCCGATCAGAAAATAGAAGTTTATCAAAAATCGAACACCGCCAGCAAAGATTTTAATTTATATGCCCTAGATACCGTGAACCGTAAATGGGTGCTAAAAGGAAAAGATGAACCGATAGTAATAGATAAAACACCCTTTATTGAAGAGATATTTGCAGAAACAGAGAAATTAGCGCCTACTGAACCAAATATTCGAATTGCGGATAGAGAAAAACAGCATTTTAATTTAGATATCGATCCGCACGAATTCCCTGAAATGAGCAGTTTCAACAACGTTATTTTCGAGGTGGTTGATGGTGATAATACATACAAGCCGCATCATGCTATGATTGACTGGATCGACATTAAACTCAACAAAAGAGAGAATGGAAACTACAACATTACCTTCTATAAAACTCCTACATCGAGTGTATCCTACGAAGTGTTTCCTGTATTGAGTAAGCAAAACTATCAACGTAGTTTAGCGACTTTCGAAGAAAAGATGCGTACCTACGAACACATGTATGCGAGCAGAATAACCAACCAACAAGCCCTTCGGGACAATTATGTATTATCTCAATCTCTTCGAGACTCTTTAGATACAGAAATATTTGAGAGAAACGAAGAGATTGCGTTGTACACCAAACTAATTGATTCCATTCATCTTGCTAAGCATCCCATTATAGATCAGGCAAACAAGCTGTCTGACAGGTTGGCTGAGTTAAAAAAGATACAAGCTAAAGTTAAAGTTGAAAGAGTTCTTAGAATTAAAAAGAACGAAATGGACGTTTGCCCTTTCTTACCTGGCGATGTAAAAACGAGTCTTGCTTCAGTTGTTAATACCGACTTAATGAGTAGTAAGTCTTTAATTGAGCATTCTTATAAAGCATACTTTAAGTTAGAGGCATCTATTGGAACCTTGTACCGAATGAGAGGCGAAATGATTTCGAGCAGTACGTTAAGTGAAGATCAAAACGCGCAACTAAAAGCAATTTCTAACGATGAGCTGGTTGCGAACACCGAGTTTATTAGAACAAATTTCAATGAGTATACCGAAGCAAAACAGCACAAACAAGTTGATATTATGCTGGCTCAAAGTGGCGCATCGTTAAAAGACGCCATCTACAGATCGTATAAAATTGATGGATTCGGAATTTGGAATAGCGACCACCCAATGCCTAAAGGTGTTGGTGACGAATTTATTCTTGCACACTTTAAAAATGAAATAGGTGGGCACTTTAGCGAACACGCTATAGACATTACTTGGATAGATAAGAACATTAATACTGTTGGTGATTTTAAAGCACGAAATGATGGTACTTCCATTAAGTATTCGAGAGATGGAAACATTGTAATACTAGCTATTAAAGACAACAACAAAATTTATAGATACAACAACTTCGATAAAATAATGGGAGCTAAATCGGCCGATATTGTAATGGAAGAAGTGAAAGGCCCGTTTAAAAGTTACAGAGATTTAAAAGAAAAACTAATGACAATATAAGAGAGAACAAAAAAATCAACCAACCAAAACACTATTAAGACAAACATGATTAACCGCATAAGCTTTGCCGCGCTATTGCTATCATTACCATATTTAGCCTTAGCCCAAACAGATAGAGGAGTAAATAAAGTAACATTTAAAGTAGATAAAAAAGCCAGTAAGTCGCTAGGTTCTTTTGAACATGGATTGGGATGTGTTCTCAATGAAGTGCCTTCTTCTTTGGATGACGTACCTCATTTTGTGGGAGGAAAATCGGACTTAATAGATTACATCGCTGCTAATTTAAATACCAATATTGGCGGTTCGTGCAAATGGGAAAAAGGTGTTCTCATTACTTTTAACATAAAAAAAGACGGCACAATTACCAACGTTTCTTCCGTAAGCTACCAAACCGAAATGGAGCGAGAAGCCATAAGGCTGGTTAGAAAAATGCCCGCTTGGATTCCTGCCAAAGCAAGCTATCAAAATATTGAGGTAGAGTACCTCCTCCCTATCCGAATTAACTTGGATGAAACAACTGCTTTAAATTAGTATTTCTAGAACAACCAACAAATACCTTTTGTCATCCAAAAGATTCGTCATCCTAGTGATTTCGTCCTTACGAAATACACGGGGATCTCAAACGCCAAAAACGTAAAGCAAAGACCTAAAGCCCAACCTCTCTAGGTAAGCATAGAAACACCTAAATACTCGTTATCCTGTGCCAATACCACACTTGCGGGACGCAGAAGCAGGATTCCTTAGGCTAAGCCCTCTGTGCCTGCCTCCTCCGGCTGTAGTGATTCTGCATCTTATAGATCGCTAAAGCCGATCTGACGCACAGGATGACGTCGCGTGTGAAGAGAAGAGTTGTGGGTGTTTGATGCACTCACATGTAGCTCCCTTAAAGAATCCCGTCCTGCCTTTGGTATGCCCGAGGGGTTAAATAATTATCTTAACTTTATTTGATTTTCTACACAGCATCTAACAAAGGGAAATCACAGATCCATGAAATTATCATTCCTTCTTATTACAATGATGATGCTTGCAGCATTTGCGCAAGGCCAAGATCTTATTGTTACCCAAGAAGGAGATTCGATAAACTGCAGAATTACCAACGAGCAAGACGGTCTGGTTTACTTCACCTCCAAAGTAGATGGCAAATACACCAATACTAACCTACCCGAAAATCAAATAACATCAGTAGTAAAAGGGTTTTACATCGGCAAAGGCAACGAGGACCTAATAGGATCGAAGAAAAGAAAATACCCTCAGTTTAGAATTGGAGCCAATGCCGGCCTAACCTATTACTTTTTTGGCTTTATACCCGACGATACCGACGACTGGATAAGAGAATACTACAAAGATTTAAGAACAGGTTTTAACTTTAATATAGATGCCTTTTATTACCCTGATAAAAATTGGGGAATTGGCTTTCGATATCACTCCTTCAACTCCTCGGTTCAGCAAGACAGTGTTGTAGTAACGTTTCCGGATAGTACAACCAAATTCGGTATGATTAGAGACGACATCAGCATATCGTATATCGGCCCTGTGTTTTCAGCCAGGTATATCGGCCCCGATAATAGCTATATTTTTTATGGCAATCTATCGATTGGTTGGGTTACTTTCTATAACGACGGCTTGCTAGTTGACACCTTTACAGAAAAAGGTTATGCCATTGGGCAATATGGCTCTCTTGGGATCGAATACTTTATAGATTATGGCCTATCTATAGGTGTCGAAATAGGCGCAACGAGAGCCTTTGTAACAGACTATAGGGTAAACGACAATGGTTATCATTATACCGAAAGTAACCCCGACTACGCTAAAGCAATTTACCTGTTTGATATTTCTATCGGTCTCAGGTACACGTACTAGCAACAAAATATGATAATTAATGATTGATAAAATAAAAAGTAAAATCAGAACCATACCTAACTTCCCCAAAGAAGGCATTCAGTTTAGAGATGTTACTACCCTGTTTCAAGATGATGAAGGCTTAAAATTAGTAGTAGACATACTTGCTGAAAGGTATAAAAAACAAGACATCGATGTAGTTGTTGGCATAGAAGCAAGAGGATTTATACTGTGTGGCATTATTGCCAGAGAGCTAGGTACAGGATGTGTATTGGTGCGAAAAAAAGGGAAATTACCTTTCGCAACAAAATCCATTACTTACGATTTAGAATACGGAACAGATACTTTAGAGATTCATGTTGATGCCATTAAAAAAGGACAGAAAGTATTGTTGATAGACGACTTATTAGCAACTGGAGGAACTGCCCTAGCAGCAGCCGAATTAATAACCAATGCAGGAGGAATTATTCAGGAAATTGCTTTTGTTATTGATTTACCTGAAATTGGAGGAAAACAGAAACTAGCAGACAAAGGATTTAAAACATTTAACATAGTAGAATTCGATGGGGAATAAAAAAACAGTTATTGTAATGGCCAGCTCCAGAAGCAAAGGCGAAACGAGAAAAATAGTTGATTTCGTTCTAGAAAATTCTGATTTTGATTTAATCGATATCTCGGGTAAAAACATTGGGTATTTCGATTATGATTACAAAAACAAAGACGACGATTTTATTCCTATCTGTGCCGACATAGCTGAAAATTACGACCACATTATTTTTGCTACACCAGTGTATTGGTACATTATGTCGGCCCCGATGAAAGCTTTTTTTGATAGACTCTACGACCTCTTTACTACGCACAAAGACATTGGCAGAAAATGGAAAGGAAAAACCATGTCAGTTTTAAGTTGCGGCGAAGATAAATTTGTAGTAGATGGTTTTTTAATGGCTTTTAAGGAAACCGCTAAATACATGACGATGAATTACGGCACCGAAGCTCATGGCTGGATAGAAAACGATGAAGTGCCAGACGCAGTTAAAGAGCTGCTTAATGGTTTTATTAATAAGGTTAATAGTTAAATAAAATGGTAACAGAAGCACTTTCTAAATTATTCGATAAAAACTTAAATCAGTTAGAGAAAGAATTATCGGCTTACAAAAACGCCGATTTAATTTGGGTTAAGGAAAATGATGTAAACAACGCACCTGGAAATTTGTGCTTGCATTTAACAGGCAATCTTCAGCATTTTATTGGCGCTACGCTCGGCAATACTGGTTACGTTAGAGATCGTGAAAATGAATTTACTTGTACCAATGTAAGTTTAAACGATCTTAAGATAGAAATCGCCGCAGCTAAAAAAGCAGTTACGGAAACATTGGCTAATTTGTCTCAATCGGATTTGGATAGCTCCTTCCCTATTGAAGTTTTTGGTCATGATATGACCACAGAGTATTTCATGATCCACCTGCAAGGTCATTTGAATTATCACCTTGGGCAAATCAGTTATCACCGACGTTTGTTAGACAATCTGTAATATATTATAAGCGAACTAAGCGAATCTCTAAGATTTGCTTTCGTTTTCTTTTAATACATTTTTTATTGTGTTCTCTAATATCTTTTCTTGAAACCTATTTTCAAGATTTAATAAAGACTCACCTAATTTCTGTACGCCGTAAACCAGTTTATTCATGTTTAAAATGTTTGAAGTGTATCGTGTTTCTTCCATTATTATTAATTAAACCCCCTAAAGGAAGTGCCATAAAGTATTGATATTGACTTGCGTATACGGCACGTAATGGTTTTCGATGCAAAAGGTTAACAAAAAATTAAAAGTATTTTCAATTCAACCTACTTTTGTTCTCATCACCTTTTAAATTACTTTAGACCATCCCAAAAAAAGCTCAATAAATGTTACAACGTTTAGGTTTTCGAATAGCCGAAGATTTTAAGAAATGGATGCCCGATGCATTTGTTTTTGCTCTTCTGCTCACTGTTATTGTTTCCGTAATGGCATTGCTTTGGACAGATACTAGTCCGCTAGAATTAACTGAAGCATGGTACAACGGATTATGGAAACTGCTAAAATTTGGCATGCAGGTAGTATTAATCCTTGCCACAGGATCGGCAATAGCGCTGTCGCCAGTAATAGGAAAACTAATCGACCAACTAGCCGGGAAAATTAAATCGCCAGCAATCGTTTATTTGTCTTGCGTGGTACTCACCTGCTTATGTACATTAATTACTTGGGGCTTAATCCCCGTAATGGCAGTTCTTGCCAGAGAGCTAGCCAAGCGAGTTAAAGGCGTAGATTATGCTTATTTAGTTGGTTGTATTTACATTTCTTTTGTTCCATTTGTATGCGGACTCTCTAGCTCTATCCCGCTATTACTAAATACAGAGGGCAACTTTTTAATAGAAGCAGAATTGCTCGATTCTGTTATTGGAATGGAATCAACGCTGTTTGATCCGCTCAACATTACTATGACCATTTTTTACTTAACCGGAATCCCATTTATTATGTGGGTAATGCGCCCCAAAGGAAATCAAGTAAAAGAAATGTCGACAATGATTGTACAGGGAGAATCTACCGAAAAACAAACTGTTGAAGAAGAAGCCAAATCGTTTGAATTAACTCCAAAATCATTTTCCGACAAATTGAATGGAAGTAACATTTTGGCCTTAATAATTGTTGCGATGGGTTCGGTTTTTATCGTTAGTAATTTCATCGAAAAAGGAGCCAATGCCATCAACTTAAACATGATCGTATTTATCTTTCTAATCTTGGGCATGTTGCTGCATGGTTCGCCAATGCGATATGTGTTGGCAATGAAACGTGCATGTTCTAATATTTCGGGGATCGTTTTTCAATATCCATTTTACGCTGGCATTATGGGCATAATGAAAGAAACAGGCTTGGGCCAAGCCATTGCAGAATGGATGTCGGGTTATGTTACATTTGAAACATTACCAATAGCCAGTTTTTTCTTAGGAGGAATCGTGAATTTTGCCATTCCTTCCGCAGGTGGAGAATGGGCTGTATTAGGTTCCCCATTAATTGAATTGGCTCAAAACTTAGGCAGCGGATTAAGCCCTGCCGAATACAAAGACTATGTAGCTTTTATGGCAATGTCGGTTGCCTACGGCGAATCGCTCACCAATATGGTTCAACCCTTCTTTCTATTAATTGTATTGCCTGTTATGGGAGCTGGAGTTAAAATTCAAGCACGAGATGTAATGGGATATGTGTTATTGCCATTCATCTTTTTGTTTACTGTAAGCGCAGGTATAATATTGTTTTTTTCGTTTTAGATAGAGATTGGGTTTAGGAGTTTGTTGGCAGTTTAAGTAATCGCTGCTTACTAAGAGGACTTAAATGGTATCATCTCCACATTATAATTAAGAAACCAAATGGAGACTTCTGAAATACTTGGTCTATTGGTTTGCCTGTTTGTTCTGGGCTTTATTATACACAAGTTAATTGCTCGCACCAAAACATACGCATCTAAGGTTAAAGGCAAAGGTTTTGGGATTAAATATTTGTACGCATTTTTTTGCTGGTGATTGTATACGTGTTGATAGGAATTATACTATTTACTATAAACGTTATTACATAAAAATCTATTCATGCCTTAGCATATACGCTTTAGGAAATGCTTTTTTAACCTTAATCAAATAAGCCTTACAAGTTCTGCTGTCGGCAAAATCTTCTGAATAAACCTTGTAAGTATTTCGAAACACAAGCACACCAGCTTTGGGATATTTCCCCTTAACGGTTTTAAGATAAGCCTCCGCTTGTGCTTTCGAATTACAGTTTTTTAGCACCAAGCTGTATCGGTAATTGTTAACTGGCGCCTCGCACTCCGCTCCTTCGTCGTCTGTATAAATTACCTTCCTTGATGCATTTCTATTGCCCTTCCAATTGGCATCTACATATAACATAGCATCATCCAACGACCAATGTTTAAGTCCAGCATCAGTCTCGTGAATTGGAAACATAACCTTACCATTTAAAATAATCATGGGCAAATACGATTTGCCGTTATGTCCAATCGCCTTTAGCTTCGCAGCCATTTCTTCAACATTAGCTGGATCAGAAATAGGGCATTCTTTAAAATTTATTCCCGAAATATTAAAGAATGCCTTTGTACGATTACAATCAATACATCCTTTTTTAGTGTACAAAACAAAATCGCTTTGACCGAACGCCATTGATGTAATGAGCATCAAGAAAAATAAAACCTGCAAAAGTCGCTTCATTGGGTAATCTTAATTAGTATGGTTAAAAGGCCTGCTTATAAAAGTATTCAAAATCCATTCACCAATTTTCAGACCAATCATATTTATTGTATTACTTAATTCAAATCGCCCAATAATTTCCATTATTAATATTAATTTGGATCATCAATAAAACGATTTAAAATGAGCTTTACAGGCGTACTAATTAAAATGCGAACCCAGATTGGATCGCCAATTCAATATCAACTCCGAATGGGCGAAGATGTGCTCAATATGAATGAATTTATTGGTAAAAAGCTCAAAATTGAACTCAAAGGATACCAGTGTTTACATTGTGGAAGTGAAAAAAAGATTTTCCGAATGGGCCATTGTTACGATTGTTTCTATGCCATTCCTCAAACAGCCGATTGGATAATAAGACCTGAGTTGTCTACTGCTCATTTAGGGATTGAGGATAGAGATATAGATTATGAAAGAAAAGTTCAGTTAAAGCCACACATTGTTTACTTAGCTTTAAGTAGCGATGTAAAAGTTGGCGTAACTCGTAAAGAACAAGTGCCTACTAGGTGGATAGATCAAGGTGCTAACGAGGCGCTCGAAATAATTGAAGCACCCAATAGATATTTAGCGGGTATTGCAGAGGTTGCTTTAAAAGGGCATGTTGCCGACAAAACGAATTGGCGAAAAATGCTAAAAAACGATGTGCCAGAGGTTGATTTAGCAACTGTTAAGGCTGGTTTAATAGAATTTCTCCCGCCAGAAGTAAGAGAATACATTACCCCAGATGATACCAAAAGCTTAAAATTGAATTTCCCCATAGAAATCTATCCAGAGAAAGTAAAAAGTTTGGGCCTGGCTAAAACGCCATCTTATACTGGTGAGTTAAGTGGAATTAAAGGACAATACTTAATTTTTACCGACGATACGGTTTTTAATGTGCGAAGTAATGAAGGAACGGTAATTTCTTTAGAAATAATTTAGCCTCGAAACACTAGTGTTTACAAGAGGTTTGGAAATTATTTAATCTTTTTTTTAAAAAAAAACATTTTTTCCTAGGGTGCTTTTTTAGTAGCGGCATATATAATGTAACAGACGCATTATAGGACGCTTATCCCTATTACAGTTTAAGCTCGCTAATTAAGGCCGTTGTAACAGCTAATATTATAAGATTTGACCTAATTTTAGTTACAACGGCCCTAATTATTTCTAAGCGGTTCTCTTTTTTTATTCCTCCACATTTTTTTCGCACTTTTAACAATTCAAACCTGCATATGTACAGGCGTATTTAAAGAATAAAATCTTGGCAAACAATTTGCCAGAAGATGTTGCTTTGAGTGCTTATAAATAAGCAGGAATGGAATAAAGTATTTTAAACTAAAAGAGTATTAAAAATTAACCCAAATTAAATTATGAAATCAATTCTTACCCTCTGTGCTATTGTGTTATTATCTGTAAATGTAATGGCTGGCAACAAAGACAAAAAAGTAAAAGAACCTGCAACGTTTTCTAAGGAAGATATTGCTGGTGCCATTTTTAAGCACGAAGACATAGACAAGTATAAGGACAATGGAATCGCTTACGAGAGCTTTACGTCGTTGCACAGTACCGATGAAAAATTTGCTACTGGTATGTTTAGTTCTCCTGCTGTAACAGAAAAGTTTATCGATAAAGATTATGGCGTAGACGAATTCATGTATTTTATTACTGGTAGCGTAACATTAACTTCTGTTGATGGTACTGTACAAGTAATTAATGCAGGCGAAGCAGTAACAATTGCGAAGGAATGGAGAGGCACATGGACAACTGAAGGATATACCAAAATGTGGGTGATCTACAACAGAAATGGTTCTGCTTTAGATTAAGCGAATTATAAAATAGATTATTAAACCTGCAAGGCTCCTGGCTTTGTAGGTTTTTTTATGGAGTAGCGCCTAATTATCTGCGACCATTTCGTTTTTAGAAATCCGCTTAATAAACAGGAAGCGTTTTGCCCAGTAAGCGTCGTAGCCAACATCTCCAGGCCCTTCTATACATACACCTGTTCTGGGACAATGAATCATTCTAATTATTCCCTTGTCGTTAGAATAAATAATACCCGCATGCTGAATTTTACTTGCACTAGCACCAAAAAAGATTAAATCGCCAGGCTTGCATTTTTGAACTGATATTTTTGAGCCATAAGCAGATTGAGATTGAGAAGAATGCGGCAGTTTTAAGTCTGATAGATTAAAAACATAAAGATTAAAACCTGAGCAATCCATGCCAGACTTCGGCGTAGAGCCACCGTATTTATATTTTGATCCTATTAGTTTTGTGGCATCGGCCAATAGTTTTTTGTAATCTACATCGCCATTTGAAACTTCACTTTCGTCAGTAGATCCTTCTAATAATTCTACAATTATAAAATGATGATCTAAGGTATCTTTAAATAAAGCTATGTATTGCTCCGAATATTTTAATGCCGACTTGTATTTTTTGTTTTCCAGCTTACTAACTACAAGTTGAGTTAACAACCCTTCCATTTCTTTAATGGAGTTTTGCTCTGGTACAAAATCAGATTTTTTGGCATACTTATAATACTTATCGATGTGCTTAGCTGCCTTGCTTAAATTATTCGTCTTATTGTTATCTAGATACAACTGATAGTAAGCCAACGAAAGATAATAGTTAGCCGCAGCTCGTTCCTTCTTATCTTTTGCATATTCTTTACCGAGCTTAATACACTCCTCAGGATTATTCAGGTACGATTTCTCAAGTCTCACAGTCAGCATCGACTGGTTTTGTGCTTGAATGTTTAAGCCGAGAAACAGAATTAAGGAAACGAGCAGGAAGGCTTTTTTCAAAGTAATTTCTTTTGAATAGGTAGAGTTCTACATCAATTAAGCCGCAAGAAACACTTTTAAGTCCTAGAAATGGAACTGAAACTAGATACTTATCTACAATTAACTATTGATTACTTTACGTAGGAGCACTCGCAGCAAGGCATGCATTTGTTTCTCTCTTCAATTATTGTCTTTCCTACAGCTTTAGAAGAAGTACTAACATAAGCTACTTGGCCAGAGAAGGCCTCGCTAGAAGCCCCGCCTCCTATGTCGGCAAAGAGTACCAATAAGTCACCACAAGCTGCTCTACGCGCATCCATGGTTCCTAAAATAGCCTTACCATTTGCCCAAAGGGTAAACTTTCCAGCCTTACTTCTGGTAGCTACAACATAATACCATTCACCTGTTTTAAAACTGCCTGCATATCTGCTTCCACCAACCCAAAAGTCGAACTTTTTTCTGCTAGGGCTTAAATACAAACCATTATCCCCATCACCCCACGACATTAACCTGTTCCAGCTTTGATTGTTTTTATCCATTTTAAAATACACTTCAATTGTGTATTCACCATTGCAATTCACCGCCCTTGCATCAATGCTTACACCGCAATCTTTCTCGAACGAATAAACCGATTTCCCTTTACAATTATCAAAATAGTGTTTGTCATAAGTACCAAAACACGATTTACTCATTGCGTTCATCGGAATTATTTGCCCCACATTATATAGCTCCGTAAACTGATCGTCGCATAAGTAAACACTGTGGGGGAAAACAGATTTATCTACTTTTGCAGCTTCACGTGGAACCAATTTAATGTACATTTTCTTTCCTATAGGCCCTATCGCAACACTTTGAGATTCATAACCTATATGAGATACGAGTAAGTTGTTCTCTATATACTCCGTTTTCACCTTTAGATTTACCATCCCTTTAGAATTGGTGACTCCTCCTATTTGAGCTCCTTCAACTTTAACATTTACAAAAACTAGTTTCTTGTTTGTGTTAGCATCCGTTATCTCACAAATTACAGATTGTATGCCGCTCCGTGCCGAAACCCTTTTAACTGGTTCCGGTTCCTTTGCTATTACAACTTCCACAGGCTCATTAAACGAAATCGTTATCTCTACCCTCCTATTACTTTGTTTTCCTGCTTCCGTCGAGTTCGATGAAATAGGTTTAGATTCCCCAAATTTTTTCAGCTCAATTTTATTCTTATCAATTCCTTTAGAAATCAAATATGCTTTAACAGAACCAATCCGTTTTTTGGCCAAGTTTATATTGTAGGCATCACTCCCATCTGCATCTGTATGTCCTTCAAGTTTTATTGCTTCTAAGTTTTTAGTAAACGCAATTACATATAAATCGTTTAGCTTCTGTTTGCCTTGTGGTGATAGAATGAAAACATTCATTTCGAAATTAACAACCTCCTTTACAGGATCCTGCTTAACTTGACCAATCACAATATGGATACTTGATGCGAATAGAAGAAAAATTAAAAGTGTTTTCAATGTATAATTCAGTTGTTTTATTCTTAATGTTCGAATAATAAAATAGTAACCATACTACTTGATTTTGTAAATAACCGAATTCAGGTTTCTTACGGTGCCATCGGGCATGGTTGCTTTAATATTTTCAAAATATATTTTAGCACCCGAAGTTGTCGACATGATTAAATCAATTAATTCAGGTGTAAACTTATTGCCAAGCACCTTTACCTCCGAATAATCTTCGTTGTGCATCGTAGCGCAAGAGTACGATAGTATTTTCATATCTAGACTGTAATCAAAACCAGGAATCATTGCATATAATCGACCAATTGCAACCAATTTTTCTTTAGTAATAGATCCTGTATTTTGGTTTGGCAAGTTGCAAACAGGAGCCGGAATCAGCTTAACCCTAAAATAAACTTCGTCGACCAGAGACCATTCTCCCTTTAATTCCGCCATTACCAATACAGTGAGTTTACCCGGCTTTGAAGGTTTTATTAGATACAGATGTTCCAATTTGCCACTTTTGATAGTTCCATTGTTGATACTTACTTTAACCTTATCGCTTGTAAGTCCTATAACCGCAACAGAAATAGGATTATCTAACCCAACGTACAAAACATTCATTTTATCAGCCGAAACTACTGCCGCGTATAGATTCATTTGTGAATCTTCTTGCGCTATATTAATAGTAGGCATCAAAATATAAAAGCAACATATGAATATTATAGATTTCATTTTACAAATACCATTGTTTAATAAAGACGAGTCCACAGGCTTAATATTACAGTTTTTTTCAGAAAATAATTCATTCAATAATCGCTTGTTTTATTACTCAAATCTAACTTTTAATTGCTGTTATATTAAAATTTAAAACTATAGACATCTGCCTTAATCCTTGCAAATCAATATTATAGAATTAAAAAAAAATAATATGTAAAAAACGATCAAATTAATCAAGAGAAATTTGATTAGATATTAAAAATCCAGTGTTAAAAAAAAAGTATATATCCTGCCTTAAATTCTTATGCAAATTGAGATAATTAGATAGCTTTGCCCTACTTATATACATAAAACGTAATTATGGCAGAATCTTCCAAGTTGTACGAAAACGTACAGAAACAATTTGATCGCGCAGCAGATGTGATGGGATTAGATGAAGGGATTAGAACGATCCTTTCCACTCCTTCTAATGAAATAATAGTTCATTTTCCTGTTAAAATGGACAATGGTAAAATTGAACTACTTAAAGGTTATAGAGTTCAACACAACAATGCGCTAGGACCATATAAAGGTGGTTTAAGATTTCACCCGAAATTAGACATCAACGCTGCAAGAGCTTTGGCTACTTGGATGACTTGGAAATCTGCTTTAGCTGGCTTGCCTTATGGTGGTGGTAAAGGTGGTATCAAGATTGATCCAAAGAAGTATTCAATGGCTGAATTAGAAAGAATTACTAGACGTTTTACATACGCTTTGGGAGATAACATTGGACCAGATTTAGATATCCCTGCTCCAGATGTAAATACCAATTCGCAAATTATGGCGTGGATTGCTGATACTTATGTTCAAACAAAGTCGCCAGCAAACAGACACAACAACTTACACGTTGTAACTGGTAAGCCAGTTGGTTCTGGGGGACTAGAAGGTCGTGATAGAGCAACAGGTTTTGGTGTAGTTTCTACTATTAAGTCGTGGGCCGAATTAAAAGGAGTCGATTTAAAAGGTAAAAAATACATTGTTCAAGGTTTTGGTAACGTTGGTTACTGGGCTTCTCACTTTTTAGCTTTGCAAGGAGCTGTTTTGGTAGCGGTTCAAGATATGAGCGGTACTATCTATAATGAGAACGGAATTGATCCTGAAGCTTTGAATGATCACTCTGCAGGTAGAAAAGGACAAATTTCTGGTTTTGATGGAGCTGAGTCTATTGACTCTAGTACTTTCTTCGCATTGGATTGTGACATCTTAATTCCTGCTGCTTTGGGTAACCAAATTACCGTAGACAATGCAGACTCTATAAAAGCTACCCTTGTTGCAGAAGCTGCAAACGGACCAACTGTTGTTGAAGCAGAAGCAATCTTATTAAAGAAGGGCATTAATATCATTCCAGATATTTTGTGTAATGCTGGTGGTGTAACTGGTAGTTACTACGAGTGGTTGCAAAACAAAAGAAGTGAGAATTGGAAAATTGAAGATGTACTTGTTTTGTTGGAAGACAAAATGAATGTTGCTTTTGACAAAACGTTAAAAATGGCAGAGAAGTACGATACTGATTGGAGAACAGCTAGCTACATTGTAGCATTAGAACGTTTACAAACAACTTATATGGAAAGAGGTCTTTTCCCTTGATAGACTGATTTCATCGTTATTAAAAGCCCATTTGTCAGTTGACAGATGGGCTTTTTTTATGGACTAGTTTAGTCAAGAACAGGTTGAGTTGATTATACAGCCCTACATCTTTAGAACAGTAAAAAAAACGCAAAAGGAAATCCCTCCAAAGCCTGCTTTGGAGGGATAAATCTATGTAGTAATCTTATAATCTAATCAGTCAATCTTATTCGGAACTAGATTTGTTAGAAAACGGAAACAATTTCTATTTCTAATCTCTTCTTTTAGGCTTAGAGTAACCTCCACCGCCGCTGTCTCTTCTAGATCCACCGCCGTGTCTACCGCCACTGCCAGAACGACCACTGCCGCCGCCACCAGAACGACCGCCACTTCTACCAGCACCGCCAGAACGACTTTTGTAGCCACCACCAGAACGACCTCCGCTTCTAAAGCTTCCGCCGCCTCTTGAGCCGCCACCACTTCGTGGTGGTCCGCTATCATCGCGGTTTACTCTTACTTCTCTACCTTCTATTTCTATGCCTTCAAATTTTTCATCAAACTTTTCGTCTTTACCTTCGGCAACATCAAAATAAGCACAGTTTTTCTGTAAAGAGATTTCTTGAAAGTCATTTCGTTTTACATCCGACACTTCCGATAAGAATTCAATTAATTCTTGTTTGGTAAGTCCGTCCATTAAACCAACGTTGATAAAATAACGGTTTGCACCACTATTTCTACTTCCTCTACCTTCTCTTCCGCTGCCCGAATCTCCTTGTAGTTGATTAAGGTCTCTATCTCCTCCATTAGAACCGCCTAAGGATTTTAGTTGAGTAGATATTAAACGCTTCAATATATCTTCTTTGCTTAAGTCAGCAAAATGCTCGGCTAAAGTCTCTAATACTCCTTCAGACTTGTCGTTAACTTCAGAAGCAGCTAATTCAGTTGCCCAATTGTTCATGCGAATTGTTTTCATTTCGCCAACATTAGGTACTTCAACTTTTTCGAAAGTAACTTTAATCTTTCTTTCTACGTCTCGTATTTTTCTAGCATCTCTTGGCCCTATAAATACCAAAGAGATTCCTTTTTTACCGGCACGCGCTGTTCTACCACTTCTATGTGTATAGCTTTCTAGCTGATCTGGTAACGAGTGATGGAAAACGTGAGTTAAATCGTTTACGTCAATTCCTCTTGCGGCAACATCGGTAGCAATTAACAATTGCATTCCTCTACTCTTAAACCTTCTCATTACCGCATCTCTTTGCGATTGAGATAAATCTCCGTGTAATGCTTCAACAGAATAACCATCGTTGGCTAAATCGTCTGCAATTTTTTGAGTTTCTCTTTTTGTTCTACAGAACATGATCCCTCTTAAATCTGGTTGAAGATCTAAGAACCTACACAAAGCTGGCACCCTGTCGGATACTTTTGTAACCACATATTTATGAGAAATGTTCTCATTGGTTTTTTGCTCAGTGTTTACAGCAATCTCAATAGGATTATCCATGTATTTTTTGGTGATCCTTCTGATTTCTGCTGGCATAGTAGCCGAAAACAACCAAGTAACTCTATCGTCGCGACAATGAGAAAGAATGCTGTCTATGTCTTCTTTAAAGCCCATATTCAACATTTCATCAGCCTCATCAAGCACAACATACTTTACGTCGTTTAGCTTAATAGCCTTTCTCTTAATCAAATCTAACAACCTACCAGGAGTTGCTACTACTATTTGAGTTGTTCTTTTAAGCGCTCTTATTTGGTTAGTAATAGCAGCACCACCATAAACTACCTCCACGTTCAAATCTCTTTGATTTTTAGCGAAGCTTTTTAATTGTACTGCTGTTTGTTGACCTAACTCTCTGGTTGGCGCCATGATTAGCACTTGGGTCGATTTCTTGCTCATGTCTAAGAGATCGATTAATGGAAGCCCAAATGCAGCCGTTTTTCCCGTACCTGTTTGTGCTAAGCCAATAAAATCCGTAGGATCTTTGGTTAACAAAATAGGAATTGATTTTTCCTGTACTGGGGTGGGCTCTGTGAATCCAATATCGTCGAGTACTTCTAAAATTGAAGCCGAAAGCCCTAGTTTACTAAAATTATTCAAATCTGCACGTTTTTTCAAATGGACGGCAAAGGTACACAATTAAACCATGCAAAACGCTCGCAATTGCAAGCGTACCTAATTATCCATAAAATTACTAATTGGAAATTTGAATTATTTTCTCTTTGTTTTTCTCTCCTTTACGCAATTTTACTTGTCTAGGTTATACATTAATGTAATCTGCAATCATTTTTATTACAGTCTTATTTAATTTCCTATCAACACCCAATGCATTTGCTTTCGTTTTTAAGCGCCCCTCTTCTTCTATTATTACACTCTTTATTGAGTTGGCTACTCCCTTGATACTGATTACTTTAACATGTGTTGATATAAATACAGAACTATTGGCAACAAAACCTTTTGTATGTCCGTATAAATCAACACCCAACAAGTTTTTATTAATTTATAAATAGCATCTGGCTAGGCTGGTGCACAGATTTTAGTATTCGAAATTATGAAGAAGATGATGATAAGCGTGAGTAAGATAACAATGATTTTTATTTTACTGGGGAGTGCCGCAATAGCACAAACAGAGATTACAGACATGACTGCCAAGAAGTTGTTTAACTCAACGAGGTACATAGATGCTATTAATCAGTATGAAGTTCTTTTAAAGGAAGAGCCGAAGAATACTTATTATAGTTACTGCCTTGGATTGTGTTATATGAATTTAGGAATGGATGTAAATAGAATTGCTATCGACTATTTAGCTACGTCTGTTGAAGGGATGAATCAGTTTAAGAACTCTACCCCTAACGAAGCTTATTACCACTACGGACAAGCTTTAATAAGAGGCGATCAAAAAGAGAAAGCAATTGAAATCTATCAAAATTTTGCCAACTATTTAAAGGAAGACATTCATTTTGAGAAAGAAGAATTAGCATTAAACAGTTTTCCTAATCCAAGAACTGATGTTGCTACAACTGATACCAGCGCAACTTATGTGCATTCGGATGCCACACCTCTACATGTTAGTACAGATGAATTGGATAAACTAGAAATGGCTCTAGGAATTATAGAAGATGAAATAGCTAAGTTTAAAAAGGAAGTTGCACATAAATAGGTTTCTTAATTATTAGAATACCTGATTCGGATTGCTTCGAATCGCTTTGTGCTCACAATACAGAATTGAGTAAGAGATTTGAGTATAGAGTCCCGTACTTACGGGATCAATACTCTTGCTGGAACTGTTGCTTTCAAGAAATGACCTTCTTTAAGCCCCCACAACAACCTCAAATCTTCAATAAACTCATGGTTCGAATCTTATTGGGGTCACAGAATAGGACAAACTGGTTTTTTTACTAGTTTGTCCTTTTAGCTTTCCCTCGTATTGCCTATTATGATTGGAAAGTAGCAGAACTGCTTCATTCGTTCTAGTAGTTCGAAACCCATTTTTTGAATACGTTAAATTTTCAGGGAATATCGAACCAATTATCTTTTGCTTGGCATTTGTATCTGATTCAGAGTAGATTGCATCTAGATTTTCGATAAATGAACAACTAAAACTCAGGTAGTCTTGAAATTCGCTATTCATTACTTTTATTTCCGTTTTCTCAACAGATAATTCGTTGAGTTTGTACTCATATCTTGTCTTCATACTATTGTAATCAGAACTAGAGATATTACCATCTGCAAAGTCGTCTTGAAGTTTGGTAATTCTGTTCTCATTGAGCTGAATTGCCTCATTAACTTTTCGAACTTTAGCACCCTTATTAGCACTGCCATCTTTAAGCTCATTTTTAATAATATCATAATAGAGTTGAGTGACTTCTTTACTTGCGGTAAAAGTTCCGAGTAATTCCTCAAACTGAGTGTTCAAATCTTGTGCTTTGTATCTTACTTTGAATCCTTTCGTGCAGTGATAATAAAAGTATCTGCCGCCATTTCCTTTAGATGCACTTCCCGTTAATTTTCTACCGCAACAATCACAAATTAGATTTCCGCGTAACGGTAAATTATCTTGCTTTTTATATGTGGGTGGTGCTTTCCTTGCTTTTCCGTTAATAATTTGCTGAACTTCATTAAATAACAATTCGCTTACAAGGGCTTCATGTATCGCATCAACAATAATTTCTTCTTCATCCTTGTATGCAGGAATTTTGAGTTTACCGATGTCAAACAATGACTTACATCCGTCAAGTGAAATTCTTCATGTTTTTCTCATTCCTTAATATTTATAGTATTTCACCAACTTTATAAGAAGATGCAATACTGATTAATAAAAATATTTAGGTGTGGAATTCGGAAGAACACCCGATTGAAATAATGCGCGGGGGTTAGAGAATTTGATGTAGAAGCATCAGGCGGATTATGGTATTAGCAACGTTGTAATGGTGATGTTTATTATTTCTCTTAAAAGATGCTCAAAAATTGCATTTTGGAATATCGCCCATAACATAATCGGAAGCTTAATTAGTCCGATTGCAATCGTAGGTCTTTTTATTTTCACTAATAAACCCAATAGATAATGACATTTTTTCAGCCCTTTCGGGTTTGCTGAACCAAGAAATACTCAACACCATTATTATACTAATAAAAAGAATGATAATTGTTTTAGATGTGAAGTGCATTTAAATTTAATTTTAAGCGAAATCGTATTCCGCACTATGACATTTCGATTTTAATTAAGAAGTTTTTGCAAATAAAAAAAAAGCAGTGAGTCGTTTTGGAAACCCACTGCCTTTTTCATTAATACTATTTAGTCATTACTTCACTAATCTTCTTTTCTTTAGTCAAAGCAAGATCCGTTTTAGGAATTTCTAACGTTAGTATTCCATTGGATAGTCTGGCTTTAATTTTACTAGAATCAACGTCTTCCGATAAGATAAATGATCTCCTAAATGAATTGTTTGTAAATTCTTGTGTTACATAACATATCGCCAACTCCGATGCTTTTTTATCTTTGTTTCCAGTAACCCTCAGAATTCCATTACTTACTTTGTAGGTAATCTCTTCCTTGCTATATCCAGCTACAGACAATTCAATGTCAAATTGATCATCATCTTCTAGAACGTTAGCCATTGCAGTGTTTTCACTCGTAGATGAACGCTTCGAATCTAGTAATTGTTGAGATACGATATTCGATTGCATCAAACTAGATGAACTATCTAAAGAATCTGTTAACAATAAAGATTGGAGTGTTTCAGAAGCGCTAGACAACTGTTGAGCGGCCAAATTATTTTGCGAAACGTTTAAAGGGGAGGCTAATTGTGCTTGTAATGCCGATACTGCATTAGTCAACTGTTGCGCAGCTAAGTTATTTTGAAGAACGCCTTCTGGAGATGTTAATGTCGGCGGCGTTAACAGTGTTTGTGTTTGAAGTGTTGCTGCCGCTGCTGCTAATTGCTGTGCAGCCAAAGATAATTTATTACTTGTACTCGTTTTCAAATTACCTCCCAAAGCCTCTTTCCTTTTATTTTCAGATAATGGAGTAACCCCAATTCTATATGACGGATTTACTTCTCTTAAAAGTTGAGTTATTTCAAATTGAGAAATTTTTAGTTCATTATCTTTTTTTGAACCATTTTTTGAAGTTGTATTATTCATAATTAAAAAATTTAAATTAAACGTAAATAATTGATTGAGTTGTATTTAACAGTATTGATCAAAATAAGTTTCTTGATTTCTGGCCAAATCTGCTAAACAACCAATAACCTCGGTTAATACAGTTAATTCCACTGTGAACTATACGATTTTCACTGTGGACATTTCTGACGGTTGTGTCTATATAAGTAGTATTGTGTATTGCTGTATAAGAATAAATACGCAGCTAATTAATATTTTCGTCTCTCATGTGTGGTTCTTTTTTTGAAAACCACATGGAGGAGATTTATTGAAACTTATCTTCTAGATATTAAGAAATACCGCTGTGGTTGTTGAATTGAACGGGCATGGGGTGAGAATATTGTTTTGTATTAGTTAGGGTATTTGAATTTCAAACATTTGATACTCCAAAAACTTCTCGGTTCAAACCCATGGAAAACTAGTGTTTATTATATGATCTCATAATGTTAGCTTAAAAGATATGCGATTAGGCGATAATGAGATATATGAATTGGGTTTGTTTTGTATAAGTATCTTATAGGTTTGCCTTATGCTTTTTATATCGTTTCTATATGTAATTGTCTTGTTTTAATAGGAAACAGGTATTTTTGCAGAGGTATTAAGGGGCATTAGGCTATATCTTGAGTGATCATAATTATTGTCGAGATGCTTCATGGTACTCATCTAGTACTCGGTAGTAGCCTCTTAGTTCCTTGTATTAGATTAAAAGAAGCCCTTTTTGACGATCAACCAATGCTATTTAGGTTAAGGAAGGGATAGAAAGCAATATTCGGACTAATTTTCGTTTTAGAATTATGCAAGAAGATCACAATTTCAAATTAAGAACCGCTCTCACAAAAACTCAATTGGCACGAGCTTACGGGGTAAACATCAAAACTTTTAACAAATGGATTAAACCTGCTCTAAGAGTGGTTCGCAAGTCTTTCGGCAGGCTATTTACTCCTTTGCAGGTAAAAACGATTATCAGAACTTTGGGTCAGCCTCCGTACCCAGAGAGGTTGTGATAAAAATTAAATTGTCTATACAACACCTTCAGGCTTCTTATTACCTACTATAAACAGATAAGATTAATTCATATAGTCTTGCCATTGGATTAGAAGATATTTATCCTTTCCATTGTCCTTGGTTGATATAAAACCAAATTCGTAGCAGAACAAATACAACTTACCCTTATCGTTTTTCCAATAATGGGTAAAATACTTGGGATCAAATCCTTCTTGATGTAATGTTTCTTTTCTAATCATGGCTTTGCCAGCTTTATTATACAACTTTAACAATCTCCTGTTCGTTTTCAATTGCCGATCGATTCGATTAAACATGTTTGGTTCCTCACCTTTGTTCTTAACGTAATGGTACATTGCCTTACATGAGGGATTACAAAATAGTTTACCCTCTCTTCCTGACAATTTTTCTTCGTAATAATTGCAGTTTTCGGTACTCATTATTTTCATAACCGTATTGTTTTCGTAAGTTTTACGAATAACTTACGAACAAACGTACGGATAAGTTT
>JABSPQ010000110.1 GCA_013214205.1 Flavobacteriales bacterium | reverse complement strand
AACACCAAATTATTGAAAATACATATAGGGTAATCGGTTAATAATAATCTGATTAGCGCGAAGGCTGTTCAGTGCAACAAAGCGATAAAATTAGTGGGGTCCCTTGGACCCACGTAATTTTTGATCGCTAGATGTTGGCAAACGTATATATTAGTAAAACGTGAAACAATTGTTAATTACTGGGTTGTGTTTGATGATGTAGAAAAAGTTAAGCTTAAAATAGGGGAGGAAATAAATTGTTTTTCCTTCTCTCCACTTCATACCAGTACTTCTTATGGCCATTTCATTATTCACTCCATTTCTGGCAGCAATGTTGAAGCTGAAATCCACTCCAATTCGTGGATGTCTATAACCATAATGTTTAAATCCAACCCCTAATCCTATTTCCGAGAACCTACCTGTTAATGTGGTGTCACGGAATTCAAGCGCAAGTTGACTTGAATCGTTCTCTGTTCTCAAATCTGAATACCACATTTTTTCTTTCCCCAATTTGGAGTACACATTCAAATACCATGATAGATCTTCACCTTCAGATATTTTGTATTTGTAATCAATGTATAAAAAGGACCTAGCTTCATATTGAACATAAACAACATAGTTGGAGTCTTGCGTATTCCGAAATTGCAATATCCATTTCCAATAGCTTATGTCTATACCTAAAGAATGTCTCTTCTTGTAGATAAACTCGGCACCAATTGTGGCTGTATTTGCAAATACACTACTAGGCGGAATAGGGGCAAGAAGTGCTTTTCCTCTTAAAGCAATTTCAAAATGCTCTTTAAAAATGTTGTTTTGAGAAAGTGCATTCTGTGATTGAAAAAATAAAACAAATAGGGAAAATAGAAGAATTATTTTGTGTGTCATTAATCTCGTCAGTAAATCGTTATTTCCCTTTCATCTTATTTCTCCATATTCGAGTTTCCATTTTTACTTTACTAAAAGACATTGTTGCACAAATCTCTTGTTCTGGGGTTTTTATAATTGTCAATTGTTTGCATGTGCTCATCCTGTTTTTTGAAAATCCTACATCCCAAGAAATTCTTTGATCTAATACATAAGTGTTTCCATCTGTTTTAACCCACTTTTCTTTTTTGGCACCTAGGATCTCTTCCATGTGCTGTTTGACACATTCGCTACAATAATAATTTATATGTATACTGTCGCATTTAGCATTTTTGTCAAAAAAGTATTTTGCAACAAGTTTATCATTGCCATCAACAAGAATTTCTAATAGGTTTGGCTGGTCTTTAATGCTCAAAGAATCCTCTCTGCCTTCAAACATCGTATTTATTAGATCATGACCCCAATTCAAATATTCCTGAGTATGACCTTGCCTAGGGGCAAAGGCTGCAAAAAATAGTATAATTATTAATTTATAATTCATCTTATGTTTGCCAACGCCGAAATAAACCCTGTGCGGTACCAACTCTAGATAACCACCACCGAGTAATTACTGCGCTTGTCTCGTTTTTGATAAAGTTAATTAATTCGCAGAGAGTTTCGAGTTACAGGCTAAATTGGCTTTAGCTACAAGCGCTGTTAAACATCCACAAGCAGAAATTACGTTTCACTTAAACCACAAACCTTTCAAATTGCTAAGAACCGCATTGGGTTTATTTGATGTTAGAGGGCGTATCTATGCTTTTATCAAAATCTATTCTATGATAATAAGGGTCTTGAGGGTCATACGTAACTTCATATTTCCCGTTAGGAATCTTTAGATACATTTTTGTGCCGTTATTAACTGGGATTTTGCGCCAGTATTCGAACCTTTCTCCATTAACTACATAGTAATATTTTACTTGCTCACCTCGTTTTCGCGACTTTGATTCTATTGTAATCCCTTCTGTTAGCATTCCTGCATTATCCAAAAGGTCATGCATTTTCTCCTCTCTATTTACCCCCCATAAAAAAAGTGCGAGAAGTCCTAAAAGGCCTAATGAACTGAAAATAATTTTTATAATATCCGACTTTTTCATCTTGCTCTTATGCCCTCTAACGCTTAGCTCGTATGTTTGAACTAGATTAATTATTTACTTTAAAGATAATAAACAAAATCACAGCAGAAGAGAAAGGGAGCGCTTAGCTAGGCACGTTGATAAATGATGCCGTATTTTAGATTTACCACTCTTCTGTTTTT
>JABSPQ010000011.1 GCA_013214205.1 Flavobacteriales bacterium | reverse complement strand
ATCAAACATATGCCAATTATCAGTGTGTTTTTTAATTCAACATAATTGGGCTTATATAAAAGAGCCTAGCGTTGGTACCCAAACTTATATCTTACCAGCTGATGGCGATACGGTTATTAGAATAACAAACCCGCATGATCCCAATGAGTTTTTCGCTTTGGAAGCACGTAAGAATACAACATTGGGCAACTCTCTTTTTCCGGCTCCTTTAGGATTACTTGTATGGCATGTAGATAGAAAAGTACATAGCGGTAACGATTTGGAGAATAGAACCCGTTACGAACATTATGCTTATGCTGTAGTACAAAAGGATGGCTTATTTGAATTAGAAACCGGTGGACCGAATCAAGTGTATAATATCGGAGATATTTATTTACCTGGTGACTCTCTTACCGATAATAGTACGCCCAATGCAAAATGGTGGGCTGGCGAAAACTCAGGGATAAAAATTAAAAACATTCAATTGTTAGGTAGTAATGCCGTTCAAGTAACTGTTGAGTTAGCTCAGCTGCATACTGATCACTACGCATTTATTCCAAAAACGAATTGGACTATTGTATCAGAAACTCCAGCACAAAACGGTTTTGACGCAAGTATGGTGCTTGACAACGATACAACCACTTACTATCATACGGCCTGGAATAGTACCTGGCACCCGCACGAAATAGTGATTGATATGGCCATGGAGTATAATGTGAATGAATTTTATTGCCAAGCAAACAATAATTATTCTTCTCCTTGGGAAGGAAGAATTAAAGATTATGAATTATCATTTAGCACAGACGGAATTAATTGGGGTTCACCAGTTGCGTCAGAGCAGTTATTCAGATCGCCCTATAGACAATACGAATTATTCCCTTCCCAAATAGCGCGATACGTAAAATTCGTAGCGCTTAACTCGCATGACAACGACAACAGAACGTCTATTGCCGAGATAAATTTACGTGGTGCACTTCCAAACTTGAGTATTGTTGAAAGTTTAAGTGAAAAACATATAATTTATCCGAACCCGACAGAGCGCTATGTTTTCGTTGAAGGCTTGATCGGAAGTAATACGCTAACATTATATGCTGCATCAGGGGTTGCATATAGATCATTAAAAACAAATTCCAATTCTGCCAGTGTGGATTTGATTGGACTGGCTTCAGGATTATATTTTCTTACTATTTATGATAATGATGGTATTCCTTTAGCAACCAAAAGAATTGTTAAGCAATAATCATTGGCGTTGATAAAATATTCTCCATTACTAATTGTCAGGACAAAAACGTTGAATGATCCAAAAAGTGAGCATACCAGAATGGGAATTTCAAGATGATTCCCAATTGACTTAAATGGAAAGTAAATAAGTGAATAAAACGCCCAACAATCGAATATACGGCTCCGCCAGATAAACTGACGGAGTGCGCCTCTCACACCACCGTACGTACGGGTCTCGTATATGACGGTTCACTAAGCATACTGTAAAAGCTCTTTTCACCATTTACAGCTTTGTCATAATTTAAGACAAGGCTATACTAGGTATTCCTTATCGAATTTTGACTACTCAATGTTCAGTCCTTCCTTGCTTGTGAGACCCTCTACTGCTCTGAGTAGCTCGTTTCCCGCAAGTACTATGACCCCTCTGCTGACTTCTCCGTTCTGCTAACTCGTAGCTACGCCTCACCCGCGAACTGGCTCATCGCTAAAAATGTCTGGCAGACATTTTCT
>JABSPQ010000109.1 GCA_013214205.1 Flavobacteriales bacterium | reverse complement strand
CCACTCCATACATCGATTACAAACGAAGGATGTATCATAAAGCCTAAACCATATTTAGGTGCAGCTGTTTTGCCAATCGATTCATTATGATGTATCCTGTTTTTATGGCTGAAAAAATTAATTTCTGTTGTGTCCTGAATACTTAATACTACTCGACCTCTTGTGGCGATACCGCAAAAATCAGTAATCTGTTTTGTAATTTCTTCTTCTTCTTCAGTATTATCGTTTCTGAGAAAACGATACCAAGCTTGTTGACTGGCCTTATCATTTGATATTTGACGGATTGAGTGAACACATTTGCTAAATAATTCACTGATCATCTTTTTCGCCAGAAGCTGTAACCTGCGATCTCGAAAGCATCCTTCAAAATCTATTTCCATTTTGGGACTAGAAGCTATTCAAAATATTTGTGTATACACGGTAGCTCTTCCAGAGAGGCAGGGCAAACGCATTTAAAATAATCGAATGTTATTAACAATTAAAAACCTATAACTATCTGTATATATAATCTATATTTACCGAGCATTAAATCGTATATTAAATTGGAAATCAGCTAGGTATATAGTTTTGAGTAAAGGAAATAGTTTATTGGACTTCTTTGAGGATTTAGAAGATCCAAGACGTGAAAAATGTAAAAAACATCTTCTGTTGGATATTGTTGCGATATCAGTTTGCGGTGTTATCTGTGGAGCTGAGTCGTGGGATGAAATTGAAGATTATGGTAAGGTGAAGTACGATTGGTTGTCCAGCTTCTTGTCATTACCAAATGGTATTCCATCACATGATACTTTTAATCGGGTCTTTAGTATTTTGTGCCCCGAAAAATTTGAAGTTTGCTTTGGTCTGTGGGTCGCTTCCTTATCTAATTTATTAGAAGGGGAAGTGGTAGTTATTGATGGTAAAAGAATAAGAGGAGCTAAGGTTAATGGTGCCTCACCAATTCACATGGTTAGTGCTTGGGCTTGTGAAAGCAATTTAGTATTGGACCAGCAAAAAGAGGGAGATAAAACCAATGAGATAAGTGCAATTCCCAATTTAATAGAGGCACTAGCTTTAGAAGGTACCACTGTAACTATTGATGCTATGGGTTGTCAAACAGGAATTGCTCAGAATATAATTGATGCTCAGGCAAACTATGTTTTAGCCGTAAAAGCAAATCAGCCAGAGTTATTAGAAAACATAGAAGATGAGTTTAGATTCAACAAAGATATTGAGACATCAAATGATATTGATTACGGACATGGAAGAATTGAAACAAGAACATGTTCGGTTATCAATAACTTCATACACATTGAACAACCTGAAAAGTGGGTAGAGCTAAAATCTGTGGTAAGAATTCAAAGTATTAGAGAGTTCAAAGTAACAGGAAAGACAGAGTCTGCTACCAGGTATTACATTACCTTCCTAAAGCAAAATGCTAAAAAGCTTCAACAAATAATTAGAAGTCACTGGGCTATTGAAAATAAATTGCATTGCTCATTAGATGTAGCATTTAATGAAGACCTCAACAGGAAAAGAAAAGGTAACGCTTCCCAAAATTTTTCATTGATTAACAAAATTGCGCTAAACCTTGCTAAACAAGAGAAAACTTGCAAAATGGGAATTAAGTCCAAAAGAAAAAAAGCAGGGTGGGACAATCAGTATCTCAAAATTCTATTAAAAGTTTAAATGCGTTTGCCCTGGGGTGTTAACGTAGATGATATGAATTAATTGTCAAGTTTTAAATGTTAAGTGTTCCTTCTTCGCTAAAGCTTCGAAGGACAAGGAAGTTTCAAGTTTTAAATGTTAAGTGTGAAGTAAGAATGCCTCACACTTAACATTTAATTATTTAACACTTACTGTTTAACTATTTTCCTAATGTGGGTTTCGTTGCCAGTGGTTACTCTTACCATGTACATCCCTTGTGGTTCAGCAGAAAGATCAATTGCTTGTTTTGTTGTTCTTCCATTGGTAATACCACGGTAAACACGCTTTCCTGTTACATCAAACACTTCTATTAAAGTATTGTTTTTGCCTTGGTGATATACGTGGAACTGACCTCTTGTTGGATTCGGGTATGCTTTAACCGAATCTACATTTATATCTCTAACAGCTGTATAAATAAATGGATATACATCCGATGTATCTCTACAACCACTGGCATTCCATGCAACAACTTCGTAGTTACCTGTAGCCATTGGTAGATGCTCGTTAGAATCGACACCAGCAATTACAACACCATCAAGCAGCCATTCATAGGAGGTGTAAGAAGCACCCGCAGTAAGCGTGTCCATGTTATCTGTAATCATTGCATCTGGCTCTGCAACAACTTCAATGTTTTCCATTGCTTCACCCCAACAACCATTGTCGTCGGTGTACTCATATGTAATAGCTGTGGTACTAATTAGCGCCGCACTAGGATCAAACCATCCAAATGTAACATCATCGCCACTATACTCACCTCCCGCTGGCGATCCTCCATATAAAGGAAAGTCTTCGGCAGATTTGCAAACGTCGTCGAATGTACCGAGCATAACATTTGGAATATCGTAAACTTCAATGTTTACCATTGCAGTATCTGTACAACCGTTTCCATCGGTATAACCATACTTAATGGTATGTACACCAATACCAGCCATTGCCGGGTCGAAATCAGCGCCACTTATACCATCTCCAACAAATCCACCGCCGCTAGGGGAAACACTTGTTAAGGTCCAAGCCATACCATCTATACATATTTCGCCCATTTCTAAGAACGATACATCGGGCAAAGGATTAACAGTGATGTCTTCTATTGCGCTGCCTGTGCAACTTTCTGTATCTGAATATTCATAAGTAATGGTGTGCGTACCTTCGCCTGCCATCGCTGGATCGAATTCGCCACCTGATACACCATCTCCCCAATAGGTTCCTAGTGCAGGAGCGCCACCAGATAGCATCCAAGGATCTACATCCTCACAAACGTCGCCATAACCAGCTAGTGTTACATTAGGTAATTGGTAAACTGTAATCACCACAGTATCTGTATCTGCACAAGCACCACTATAAATTGCCATGTAATAAGTTATATCCATCATAGGCATTGCTGTAGGGTTACCTACAGATGTATCACTTACTCCAGTACTTGGCCACCAAGAGTATAATCCACCACCTTCACCTTCCAATTCTAAGGTTTCGCCTTCACAGATGGATTGATCTTCGCCTGCATCAGCTTGTAAGCTAACATCAACATCTACTATTAGTGAATCCATATTTGCCGCTATACAACCACCGAGGCCAGTTGCTTTTACATAGTACTGCGTTGTAAGAACTGGTGAGGCAATTGGGTTGGCTATGTTTTCGTCCGACAAAGTTATATTGGCATTCCACATATATGATACACCACCTGTTGCATTCAATTGTGCATCGCCACCCGGGCAGATGTATGCATCTTCGCCAGCTTCTGTAACTGGTAGTTCGTATACTTCTGTAGCAACACTATCTATGTTCCAACATCCATTTTCTTCTACTTCGTAGGTTATATAATGCATCCCATCTGCTGCCATTGCTGGATCAAATGAATCGCCAGACATACCTGGACCTTCGAAATCTCCTCCCATAGGGGTAGCTGAAATTGTTTCAACCATATCATCAATACAATAAGTAGCACGTAGGTCGTCGATAGAAATATCTGGTAAATCGTTAACAGAAACGCCTCTGTCGTCCATGTTTGCACCACAACCGTTTTCAACAGTTCTATTAATGTTCATCATACCACCAGCACTATAAACATGGTAAGCCTCCATAGTATATGCCATTGTACCATCACCAAAATCCCAAGTGTAAGTGTTGTTGTCGATGTCATCTCGGTCATTGTAATAATTTGGACCAACCCAAATTGTATCTCCAACACAAACATAATCTTCGCTAATATCGAACCAAGCATCTGGTTTGTTCGTGTTCGAAATCTCTACCATTGTTTCAACGGTATCTATTTCGCCACAGCCATTTAATATGTACACTTCCGCGTTGTACATGCCTTCTGCACTATATACATGTGTAACCCCAAAGCCAGTATCTATGTCAGAGCCATCTCCGAAATTCCAATACCAATCAACACCTCCAATAGCGAAAAATTCTACGGTATCATCGGGGCAACCAGAGTTATCCCATCCTGGATCGTCGGACATGGTTGAGTTTTCTATGTAGTAAAACGGATCGCTAACATCTGTAGATACTACTAAAACACCCATGGTAGTATCGGTATTGCCACAAAGATTGGTGGTGTGTACCTTGTAGTTGTATTCGCCCAAACTAAAATACTGGTGAATCGATAATACTTCTATTGTTTCATCTACATCGGTAATGTTCATTGTAGAGTCGCCGTCGCCATACCAAATGTCGTAAGACCAACCAGTTTCTTCTGGCCTTCCCATATCATCAAAGATATATGCGTTCTCGTTCGGGCAAATGCTATCTGGTAAAAATGTAATTCGGGGCATTGGCTTGGTGTTGCCGTCTACTTTTACATATAGCCAAGCTGTATCGGATGCCATACAATTGTTGATTGCAACTACTTGCACATCGTACATGCCGTCTATAGAATATGTGTGGCTCATTTCTTCTTGAATCGAATCTGTTTTACCATCATCAAAATCCCAATAGATCATTGCATCGCCACCATTGCTCCACACATCTGCATTAAAATATAACTCTCTACCCGGACACACGGCCATACTGTCGTTTCCCATATCTGCATCTTCAAAACTGAGTTCTAAATCGGGCGGGTTAAACATGTCGTACTTCACCATTACATCGCTCCACGCTGTATCTTTAAAATCGCAACCATTGGTTACAATTAATCTAACATTGTAGGTTGCTGTATCGTCGTAGCTGTGCATTGGCATGTAATCGTTAGACATGTCGCCATCGTCGAAATCCCACTCGTAAGAACCTGGAGAACTTTGGTTTTCGAAAGATATTTCATCAAACGGACATGAAGAACCTCCACCTTCACTTTCTGAATAGAAGTTAGCCCAAGGCACAGTGGTAGTATCTATAGTAATCCACATGGTATCTGTGCCAGTATTTCCGCAAGAATTAGTTTGTAATAACATCACTTGATGGGTGCCGGTGTCGGCATACATGTGGTAAGGATCGGATGTCCAAGAAGAATCATCATCACCAAAGTCCCAAACATAGCTGTCCATCATACCATCATATTCTGCGTAGAATTCAATCTCGTCGTTTTTACAAGCATACTCAGCGCTAGATGTAATCATAACATTTGGAACTGCACTAGAATCTATTCTAATCATTTCGAAAAGCGTTTCTGAGCCACACATGGTTGCCCATGTTAGTTCTATAGTGTAATCGCCAGTATCTTTGTAGACGTGCTCCGTACTAGAAGAGCCAAACATGCCATCACCAAAATCCCAATCAAGGTTGTCGTATTGGGCACTCACTTCAAAAGTGATTTCTTCGCCAGGGCAAGCTGTATCCTTCGACATATAGAAAGTTGTATCAGCACCGTTTACCTGAACACCCATGTCCCAGGTTCCTTTGTTGAAACCCATACTATCTGCCCTAAGTTCTACATTATACCATCCTGGCGACTTAAACTCGTAGGTTGCGTGATAACCGACAATAGAATCGCCGTCTTCGAACCACCATGTGAAAATATAGTTGGTAGTATCCACTCCGTTCATGTCAACACTTTCGTTGGTGTAATTAATCATTAAAGGGGTACAACCGCTGTTAAAGTCTTGAGTGAATTCTACTTGTGCACTCAAGTTATAAATGCTAATTATGGTTAAAATAATAGCGCAAATAAATTGGTATGTTGTTTTCATATATGCAGGTATATGTTTCTGTAGTGCAAAAGGTTAACGTTTTAAGGGCAAGGAGATTAATAAATCTAAATGGAATATTTGCAGTAATTTATCTCAAAAAAAGATAATTACGTACTAATACTCGTTTGTTAATTTAGAGATTGAAAAAAATGTTTTAATTAGGTCAGCAGCATATACTGAATTGCGCTTGAAAATGTTACGATTTGGGAAGTTTGATATTTAAAGAAAATATGGTGCTTTGCACCCGCTTTTATCACCTGTTAATGATTGCGTTCATAATTCTTTAAATAGGTAGCAACGTAATTGCCATTAATTTTACCGTTTGGGGCAATAATTACCCAGTCTAAAACGGCGCTTTCTGGCAATTCTATTTCCATGCCTTGCTGGTAATAATTAATGTCGGTTAAGTAATCTTCAAGCGTTCCAGATATTAACCCATTGTCCCATTTGGTTATTTTTATTCTAACGTTTTTAAAGATGGCTTCTTGATCGTAGATTCTTGTGAAAATGAAAATTCCTTGACCATCTATCATTTTCTCAAAAGCTTCTTTCACCTTTGGCAATTCTTTACGGGCTGATTCGCACGCTGGTCCAATCAACGAATCGTACCTGATCATGTCAAGATCTTCGAACAAATCGGCAGGAACATCTGTAGCATATTTAGACGGATTTTGAGCCGAGCTAATTGTAGCGATGCATGCCAAACTTGCAATTATAAAAAATCGGTTAAGGATAGATTTCATTTTTAGTATGATTGATAAATCTAAGATATAGTTTTTATTGATGTGCTCGCAACTTGTGTGCCATTGGCAAATGGACTACCACTCAACAAATTCTGGATTAATAATCAAATTCGAAATCTTTTTATTTAGTTTCCAATCGGCATCTTTAGATTCTACAATTGTTAGATCGCCATGTTGAATTGCTTTAAAGTTGTTCCAGCTCGGATATAACTCAAACCAGTCGGCAACTTTAATAGTATCGGGTACAACAGAGTAACCTACAATTATCGATTTGCCTTGCGCTAGCGAAATAATGGTGTCTTTAGAAAGGTTGGTGTTTAGATCGGTAGGGAAGTTTTCGAAGTTGAGGTTTAGATCGCTGTTGGTGTTGTTTTGAATTTGATAGGTAAGAATTTTGGCGTTGCCACAAGCACTTATAATTAATATTGCAAGGATCAACAGGAACGAATGATTCTTTTTCATAATAGGTACTGGCTGGTTGCAACAACTAAGTTAGTATAGTTTTAAATAACAATTGATTATGCTAAAAATATAATGTTAGCTGTTTTGTAAATTAGAGCATTTTCTGTTGCCATCAATTCTTTAGTTTTGCAACAGTAATAGCAATCAAACTAAATATGTATACCGATTACATTGCCCGATGAACGGATTTGTTAAATACCTTTCTAATCTACTTCTGTTTTGGTTGTTCGTTTTTTTCGTGCAACGAACTTGCTTTTTATTGTCGGCATTCGGTTCGATAGCAGATTTGCCACTATTAGATATACTTCAAAGTAATGTGGCTGCTTTTGCACTCGACATGTCTATTATTGGCTACATTTTCGAGATCCCCTTTCTCTTATTGATTGTATCTCTTTTTAAAGACTTTAAGTTTATCAAGCCGTTTGTTTTCTATTATTTCAATGTTGTTTTGTTTATTTCTGTCTAGGTTAACTTAATAGACATTGGCTTGTTTAGCACATGGGAAACTAAAATTAATTACAAAGCCATCTCAAGTTTAAATTACCCGAAGCAAGTGTTGGCATCTATGGGATCGGTACCTGTATTCTGGATTTTATTCTTAGGAGTTTGTCAGATGTTGCACTAAACACCTTCGGTGTAGCTTTTGAAGTTACGTAAAAGAGTCTCATAACTAAAAAACAAATTATGAGAACAGAATCAACAGCGAACTTATCGTTCGATATTACCAGAGAATTAGACTTGTTAAGTAAACGT
>JABSPQ010000108.1 GCA_013214205.1 Flavobacteriales bacterium | reverse complement strand
TATTTTGAACAATTGGATTTTCCTGTTGTCATTACATGCCAAGTCTTCAAAAACGGAGATGATACCGCTGTGCTCTATCTAGCTTCTAACGACCTGGTTGCGAATAGCAAACAAATTACTACGATCTATAAAAACAGATGGAAAGTAGAAGAGTATCATAAGTCGATCCAATCCAATACGTGCTTTGCAAAATCACCATCAAGAACCAGCACTACACAAAAAAGCCATTTTATAGCTTCTATCGGAGCTTTCAATCGGTTTGAATTGATTAAAATGAGGAAGGGTAAAAATCATTTTTGCCTAAAACGCTACATAAATATTATGGCAATGAAAAAAGCAACAACCGAAGTACAACAGTTATTAACACCTAATTTAGCAAAAGTGGCTTAACGATGCGTAACATGAGTTAATTATAGGGGTAAGTGCGAATTTATTTTGTTGTGATTTTTGCGATAAATGCAAAACCTAGTTGGGCATAATTGTTTATTGTTAAACATAATTGCTCTAAAATCATTTAGTACAAAAATTATTACTTTCGTTTGGGTCATATAGGCAGCAATATTGCCTCTGTTAAAGTTGATTCTAATACTTTACTTAACTTAAATAAGTTTATTACACAGCTGGCATGTAAATTGTCGGAAGAAATGAAAAGGAAGAAACCTTCAGCATGAAGCCAATAATAAAGCTCATTTCATATTCAATACTTTTTTTAAGCCTCACCCTATTGGCTGAGTATGCGCCAATTTTTGAAAAAAGCAAAGAGGAAATACAACAAAGTTTTCAGAATAATTATTTAGAAACATATAAGCGACTAAAGCGATCGCTTCAAACTTTTGTCGACAAGAATAAGGACTTTACTATAGGAGAAGTATTTCACGAAAATAAATTTGGCCTAAACGATAACAACACTCAAAATGGGGTAGCCTTCTTTATTTATAAGAACGACTCCCTTATCTATTGGTCTAATAATGCGATACCGGTTAAAACAGTTATCTCAAAATCTAAGCGTCAAGTTGTTCGTCTCTTAAATGGATGGTATCAATACACCATTCACGAGGAAGACGATAGAACTTATGTAGCCACTCAACTAATTAAGCACGAGTACTCCTATCAAAACAAATACTTACAGGATGATTTCTTTGAAGGCTTTGGTATAGATAACAACCTTGGGATTGAAATTGTAGAAGAGAACGATGAGTATAAGATCAGTTCTGCTGAAAATGGAGTTGTTTTTAGTCTCGCCTTTGATCCATTTGATCATAACCAAACAGGTTTTGGCTTGTTTTTATCGCTGTTAGGACTATTTGGTTTGGCCATTTGTTGTTTATTAATAACCAAGCATTTTTGTCTTAAAATTGCTCAAATAAGTGAAGGCATATCCATCATTTTATTTTTTGCTTCCATTGCGCTATTTAGGTACCTACTTATCGAGTATAAAATTCCTACAGGCCTTTATAGTTTAGATATTTTCCAACCACATGTATATGCGTTTACCTTTTGGTTTCCTTCGCTTGGCGACCTCTTGTTTAATGCCGTAATGATTCTGTATGGTGTATTCTTGGTTTATGCAGAAAAGTTTAAATCGAGGGTAAATGTTACTGAACGCCTTATCGCAAGCTTTATGAAAACAACCATTTATTTGTTGATTTTGCTTTGTTTTTCATGGTTCATCACCGATTTGTTTAAGAGCCTTATAATGGATTCTAAAATTTCGTTCGACATCTCGAATTTTACAGAGATCAATGAATACAGCGTACTTGGCTTATTGGGAATTGCGTTGCTAAACTTTGCTTTTTTTCTGAGTTGTCATCGTATTTTGGCAAGAATAGTAGAGATGAACTTGTCTCAACAAAAACTACTTACAAGTGCGTTTATCGCGTTATCGCTTTTTGTTGTATATCATCATTTTAATGGATATCGCGACCTCCTATTGGTACTTTGGTCGTTGCCAATAATTGGGCTTACTTACTACTGGCGTACTACCTCTAACAGAAGCTACTCCCTTTACAACATAATTGCCATTGTGTTTTTATTCGTGTTGCCGTCTTCCTACACATTATTAAAATACACCACTAACAATGAGCATGAGGCCCGAGAAGCTTTAGCGGAAAAGCTCTCAGAAGAAAAAGACCCAATTACAGAGTACAGACTCAGAAGTATTGGTAGTGAACTGGTAAAAGATAAATTTTTAATGTCGGAATTGGCCTCTGGAGAGTGCAAGACCATAGATATGGAATATTATCTAAGCGAGAATTTTTTCGTGGAACTGTTGTCGAGGTACGAGATGCAGGTTACTTTGGGCTATCCTAACGACACACTGTTAACTTATTTTAACGATAGCATAATTGGCGTTAGTGAAAAAATAACCGATCATTTTTATTTGCACGAAAACGATGCAGGAAGAACAAGCTATTGTGCTCTAATTAGATTTAATCAAAATCCCGATAGCCTTATTTCGGTGCCTTCTCTTTTCATCGATTTAAGTTCAAAATACATTACCACCAACATTGGATTTCCGGAGTTGCTTTTGAATGGTAGGGTAAAAACGGACATTCAGAATTACAATTACGCTAAATATAAATACAATAGGTTGGTGACCCAATTTGGCGAATATCCATACGGCTTGGTTCCCGATGAATTTATAGATTCATCTATGGTAAGCACCTACGTTGATTATGAGGGGTTAAATCATTTGGTATATAGGCCAAACGCCGACGGTTTAATTGTGCTTGGTAAGCAAATAGATAGACGCTTAAGGCCGTTTACAACCTTTTCGTACCTATTTCTGTTTTTTGCGCTAGTGCTTATTGTGAGCTTGGGAGCCAATAAAATACTGATAGGAGAAAATCCATTCATCTTTAGTTTTAAGAGCCGAATTTTATTCATGCTTTTATCCATGTCGTTTGCTACAGTGGTAATTGTGGCCAGTGCTTCTATATATTATTTGCAAGATCAGTTTCAGAAGAAAAATCAGAAGACTTTAAATGAGAAATTATCGTCTATAATAATTGAGTTAGAAGAACATCTCGACTACGCCGAAACCTATAAAGATTTGGATCCAGAGTTTGTTCAGCGGGTTTTAATAAGAAGGGGCAATGTGTTTTTTACCGACATCAATTTGTTCAGCAAATCAGGTGATTTAATTGGTACGTCGAGAAAAGAAATTTTTGAAGAAGGTTTTATTTCGAAAAAAATGAATACCAATGCATTGCACAATATGGTGCTTCATTTTAAGAATAACTTCTTTCAGGAAGAGCAAATTGGAGGCCTCAGATACTTGTCTACCTATACGCCAATACTTGGAGTAAACAACGAACCGAAAGCTTTTGTAAACCTCCCCTACTTTGCCAAGCAAGATATGTTGGAGAGTGAAATATCTAATTTTTTGGCGACTCTTTTCAATGTTTATGTGTTGCTATTAATGATTTCCATTTTAATCTCCATACTTGTTTCCAACACGGTTTCTAACCCACTTAGGATTCTGAAGGAGAAAATGATGAACATAGAGTTGGGTAAATCGAATGAGGAAATAGCTTGGCATGTAGATGATGAGATTGGAAGTTTGATAAAAGAGTACAACAGAATGATAAATGAGTTGGGCCAGAGCGCAGAATTATTGGCAAAATCTGAACGGGAATTTGCTTGGAGAGAAATGGCGAAACAGGTGGCGCATGAGATTAAAAATCCGCTTACACCAATGAAATTGAATGTGCAACAGCTTAAAAGATCGTGGGACGGCAACGGTGAAGATTGGGATGAGCGGTTGAGTAAATTTGAAAGAAACATGGTGGAGCAAATAGATTCGTTGGCGAATATTGCAAGCGAATTCTCCAATTTTGCCCAGATGCCTACGGCTCAACATGTTCAAATAAATGTTGGTGAAGTTATTTCCGATGTACTGTATTTGTATAAGGATACGGAGGGAGTAAAGTTTGAATTGGAAAAGCAGGGTGAAAAAGGAGAAATGATGGTGGTTGCCGACAAAGACCAGCTGAACAGGGTGTTTACTAACCTAATTAAAAATTCAATTCAATCCTTTAAAGGAACAGCGAGTAATCGCATTGATATAAAATTATTAAAGAAAGAAAACTCTATTATTATCGAAGTAAAAGACAATGGCTGTGGGATTCAAGATACCGAGCGAGAAAAGATTTTTACTCCAAACTTTACCACTAAAACCAGCGGTATGGGATTGGGCTTAGCCATGGTAAAAAACATCATTGAAAGTGCTAACGGCAGAATTTGGTTTGAATCGGAGATAAACGTAGGAACTAAATTTTTCATTTCTCTACCTTCTGTAGACATGAAATAGATTGCGAAGTTCAAATTAAATCTATCTTTGTTAAGGACGTTTTATAAAACAATCTATGGAAAGAAAAAGCACCCTAACATCAATTAAGAACGGGATTTTAACCCTTACAATAAATCGCCCTGAGAAACTAAATGCACTCAGCCAAGCAACTGTTCTTGAAATTAGTGAAGTAGTAGACGAAATTTATAACAACGACGAAATTAAGGGAGCAATAATAACAGGTTCGGGCGAAAAGGCATTTGTTGCTGGCGCAGATATTTCGGAATTTGTTGGGTTTACCCCAGCCGAAGGAAAAATGTTAGGTGAACGTGGTCAATTTCTGTTTGATAGAATTGAGCGGAGTCCAAAAGTAATTATTGCTGCAGTAAACGGATTTGCATTGGGTGGCGGATGCGAATTGGCAATGTGTTGTCATTTTAGAGTAGCTGCAGAAAATGCCATGTTTGGCCAGCCAGAAGTTAATTTGGGTATTGTACCAGGTTATGGTGGCACACAGCGGATGGCTCAGCATACCGGTAAAGGTATGGCGATGGAATTACTGTTAACCGGTTCTATGATAGATGCGGAAAGAGCTAAATCAATCGGATTGGTAAATCACATTGTAACGCAAGAAGAATTGATTCCTTTTTCAGAAACAATTTTGTCCAGAATAATTTCTAAATCTCCTATGGCAGTTGCCAAAACCATTAAAAGCATCAATGCAGGTTACGATGATGGTGTGGATGGCTACAAAGAAGAAATCAAAAATTTTAGTGAAAGCTTCGATACAGGTGATTTTTTAGAAGGCACATCGGCGTTTTTAGAAAAAAGAAAGCCAGACTTTACCAAAGGTAAAAGCAATTAACACGAACCAATAAATTGAGTCAATTAAAAAAACTGGTAGGGCAAACGGCCATATACGGCCTAAGCAGTATCATTGCGCGACTGCTTAATTTTTTATTGGTTCCGTGGTATACCGACATTTTTGAAACGAGCGAATATGGTGTGGTTTCAGAGCTGTATTCGTTTGTCGCCATACTGATTGTAATGCTAACATTTGGGATGGAGACTTCCTTTTTCCGATTCTCTGCAAACTCTAATGAAAAGGAAAATATTTTCAATAGTTCGTTAACAATGGTTGGAGTTTTGTCAATCTTCTTTTTATCAATTTGTTTACTGTTTTCTCAAGAGATTGGTAATATATTGGGTTATCCAAGCTCCACAGAATACGTTGTTTGGTTTGCTTTAATAATTGGATTTGATTCGATAGCATCTATTCCGCTTGCCAAACTAAGAGAACTAAATAAGGCCAAAACTTTTGTGACGGTTAACATTGTTAATATTCTTGTAAACATAGGTCTTAACCTTTTCTTCTTCATTTACTGTAAAGGTCATTATGAAGAATTTGGAGATCAATCAAACGCTCTGGTATCAATGGTATATGATCCGAATATTCGGGTTGGTTATATTTTTATTTCCAACCTAATCGCAAGCTCTGTCAAATTGCTGCTTTTAAGCCCAATGATACTAAAAGTAAGATTTTCGTTTTCCTCAGATTTGTTAAAGAAAATGCTCATCTATTCATTTCCTATTATGTTAGCCGGTGCTGCAAGTAATCTAAATGAATCGTATTCTAGAATTTCTTTTAAGCACTTGTTAGGAGGCCAAGAAAACGATGTAATGAGTGAGCTAGGAATATTTGGGGCATGTATAAAAGTGGCAATGTTGATGGCCATATTTGTACAAGCATTTAGATATGCAGCCGAACCTTTCTTTTTTTCAAGCTTTAAACAAAAGGATTCGAAACAAATGTTTGCCGATTTAATGACCTATTTTGTAATTGCTTGCACCTTTATTTACATGGCTCTTATGTTTAACATAGATATAGTTATGCTGATGATAGATGAGAAATATAGAGTTGGTGTTGGAGTAGTTCCCATATTGCTATTGGCAAATTTATTTTTGGGAATTTATTACAATTTGTCTGTTTGGTATAAAACAACCGATAAAACCGTTTATGCAATATACTTTGGTATTCTAGGAGTTACCATTACAGTGGTCTGTAATTCGCTTTGGATACCTACATATGGTTATATCGGTGCAGCCTGGACAACCTTGATCTGTTATTTTACCATGACGGTGGCTTCGTACCTGTTTGGTCAACGGATTAACAAGATTCCTTACAATTTGTTGAAAATTATTGTTTATATCTCATTGGCATTGCTGCTAGTTTATATTGATTCTGTAGTTAATTTTGGGACAGAGGTAGTTGAGTTTATAGGTAAAGCACTAATATTATTGGGCTACGCTGCTTTGGTGTATAAAATAGAGAAACCAAAAAAAATTATTAATTAATATCATTAAACGCGATAATGAACGTTAAAATAATCAATCGATCTAAACACGATTTACCTCGCTATGCTACTGAGCAATCTGCGGGTGTGGATTTACGTGCCGAACTGGAAGCTTCTATAGAATTAAAACCGTTAGAACGAACAATGATTCCAACTGGTTTGTCTATGGAGCTTCCTAAAGGAGTTGAAGCCCAAGTTAGACCAAGAAGTGGTTTGGCAGCCAAGCATGGCATTACGGTTTTAAACTCGCCTGGCACGATAGATGCAGATTATAGAGGAGAAATTAAAGTAATACTAGTCAATTTATCGAACGAAAGTTTTATAATTGAGGATGGTGAAAGAATTGCGCAAATGGTAATTGCTAAACACGAACAAGCTGATTGGGAGTTGGTAGAAGAATTGGAAAGCAGTGAGAGAGGTGCTGGAGGTTTTGGACATACTGGCAAGAGCTAAAATATTTTAGAATTGAGTAAGAAGTTTAAATTCATATTATTATTTCTGATGATTTCGTTCATCGGTTCTTCGCTAGTAATGGCAGGAGAATCGAAGCGCGGAAATAATGATGGTGATGATGATACTCAATTTAGATATTCTTTTTTTGAAGCAAGTAAAGAGAAAATTTTAGGAAATTTATTGAAAGCCGAACAGCTGTTTCTACATTGTGTGGAATTGAATGGCAAAGAACCAGCACCACATTACGAATTGGCAAACATCTATTTTTTAAGCAATAGTTTAAGTCAAGCTGTAACGCATGCCGAGAAGGCTTACAAGTTAGATGAATCGAATATTTGGTACCGTCTGTTTCTGGCCGATTTATATTTAAAAACTAAAAAATATAAAGAATCTGCTGCAATTTTTGAATCGCTAGTAGAAGATTATCCAAACTACATCGATTATTATTTTGACTGGGCAGCAGTTTATTTAAATGCGGGGAAATTGAAAAATGCCCTTGTTGTATATGATAAAATTGAACAGATAATTGGGGTTACCGAAGAACTTTCTATCCAGAAAGAACGCATTTACCTTAATTTGGATAAACTCGATGAGGCTGTTAAAGAAATAGAGAAATTAATTGATTCGAACCCCAATAAGCCTGAATATTACGAACTATTGTCCGAATTATATCGTGCAAACAATAAGCTGGATAAGGCCATGGAGGTGATGGATCTTTTATTAAAAGTTGATCCAGAAAACGCTTTTGTTCACTTGTTTTTATACGATTACTATAGAAATAAAGGTGAATTTGAAAAATCTAACTCTGAACTTAAACTCGCTTTTGGAAACTCTAATGTTGATTTAAAAACCAAGATGGGTATAATGGTTTACTATTTACAGATAACGGAAACCAATGCTGATAAAAAGGCGGAAGCTTTTGAATTATTCGACTTACTGATTGAAGCACATCCACAAGACGCGGAAGGTTTTACACTCTACGGCGACTTTTTAGAGAGAGAAGGAAAAATTGCAGAGGCTAGGGAAAAATTTAGGCAAGCGGTTGCGATTAGACCAGACATGCACCAAGTTTGGAGAAAAATTATATTTATTGGTAGTACGCTAAAAGATTCTATTGCATTATTGAGCGATAGTCAAAGTGGAATTGACCTTTTTCCGTCTGTTCCATTCTTTTATATGTGCCACGGAGTAGCTAACATTCAATTGAAAAAATTTGATGAGGCAATTGAATCATTGGTTTTAGGTAGGGATGTAATTATAGATCAAATAGCCACATCGCTTACTATAAATTCTTTATTGGGCGATGCATACAATGAAGTAAAAAACTTTGAGGAGTCGGACAAGGCATATGACGCCGTATTAAGAATAGATTCTAATAACATCGCTGTATTAAACAACTATAGTTATTATTTATCCTTGAGAAAAGACAATATGGAGCGTGCAAAAGAAATGTCGATGAAAACGAATGTATTGGATTCAAATAATGCAACTTATTTAGATACCTATGGATGGATTCTTTACCAAATGGACGATTTTGCTGGTGCTATAATTTGGTTGCAAAAGGCTATAGATAACGGTGGTGATGATCATGCTGTTATTGTAGAGCATTTGGGCGATGCACAATTTAAACTAGGAAAAAAGGAACTTGGAATTCAAAACTGGATTAAAGCAAAAGAATTGGGAAAAGGTTCGGATTTATTAGAGGAGAAAATCCTCAAAAAAGACCTTGTGGAATAAATATAATGATCAACAGAGCGTCTCTTCTAGTCACTTTTCTGGTTTTAGCACTACTTCAAGTCTCTTGTAATTCTTCCAAGGAATTATCTACAGAAGTTAGAAATCATCAGGTAAGGCCAGAAAATATGTTTCAACGCCTCGAAAAGAATAGTTTTAAATTTACTGAATTGAGTGCTAAGCTTTCTGTAAAGTATGATGTTAACGGGAATTCGAAGGCGTTTAAGGCAATACTAAGAGCAAAAGAAGACAGTATAATTTGGATCTCTGTAAGATTTGGAATGATGGAACTTGCCAGAATTGTAATCTTAAAAGACACGATAAAAATGCTAATGAGAACGGAACAAAAATATTTTGTGGGCTCGTACGACTTCATCAAGAAGAATTACGGAATCGATCTTACATTTGATTTTGTTCAATCGTTGGTGTCGGGGAACCCATACTATTTGGATGCAAAAAATAAATACAAGTCGGCTGTAGACAAGGAGAGTTATTATTTGGCCAATGTAAACAAGAAAAAATTTGCAAAACTGCAAGATAAAGAGCAGATAACGAACATGTTGGTTCAAGCCTTCTGGATAAATGCAAACTATAAAGTGGTTGAACAGGGATTAAAAATAGTTGGTAACGATGCGTTTTCTCATGTTACCTATTCGGAGTTTGAAGATGTGCAAGGTCAGCAGTTTGCTAAAGATGGTCAGTTACAAGTAGGTCTTGAAAAGCCGATTGACGTAAAATGGCATTATACAAGAATTGAGATCGACAAGCCGCTTACCTTCTCATTTACAATACCTACAAAGTATGAACAGCTTAATTAGTTTTATAATTGCCTGTTTAATATTAACAGGTAACATATGTTATTCTCAGCAGTCAAAACAGGATTTGCGCAACAAGTCTAATCAAATTGAAAAAGAGATTAAGAGGATAGAACAGAACATGAAAGACCTTAAGGTTGAACAAGGTAACTCTATGGTTCACCTGAAAGTAATAAACAGAAAAGTAAGACTAAGAGAAAATTTAATAAGAAATTATAACAAAGAAGTTGGTAAAATAAATAGTCAGATTGCAGAAAATCAAGACATTGTAGAGTCGATGGAGCAAGACTTGGATAACCTGAGGAAAGAATATGCCAAAATGATTTACTATGCTTATAAGAATAGAAATGCGCATTCTAAGTTGATGTACATTTTTTCATCCGACGATTTTACACAGGCTTATCAGCGAATGAAATACCTCCAACAAATATCTGATTATAGACAAAAGCAAGCTGCTATTATTGAAAAAACTCAGGAAGGGATAGAAAGAAAAATAGCTGAGTTAAGCGATAAACAAAAGGATAAGCAAGTTGTATTGGATGATATGAAAAGCGAAAGATTTGTGTTGGATATGGAAAAGAGAGAACAGGAAAAAGTGATTTCGACACTAAAGGGAAAAGGAAAGAAGTACAAGAAAGAAAGAGACAAAAAACAAGAGGAATCGGAAAAGATTTTAGCTGCCATAGCAAAAATATTGCTTGATGAAGCGCGTGCAGCGGAGAAAGCAAGGATTGCAGCCGAAAAGGAGGCGGGTAAAACACCGACTAAATATGGTATTTCTACAGCAACAAAATTAATTTCGGATAAGTTTGTGGGAAATAAGGGAAAACTGCCTTGGCCAGTAACTTATTACATCGTTTCCGAAAAATTTGGAAAGCATGCTGACCCGCTTCTTCCTGGAATTATTGTTAATAATAAAGGAACTGATATAGTGACCAAACCCGGCTCTATGGCAAAATGTGTGTTTGATGGCGAGGTTAAAATGATTAGAGAAATGAGCGGAGGAAACGTTGTTATTGTTGAGCATGGCTTGTACTTTACTGTGTATTTAAACTTGAAGGAAGTATTGGTTAAAGTTGGCGATAAAGTGGAAACAGGTAAAGCACTTGGGGTTATTATTACAGACGTTGCTAAGAACGTTACAGAATTCGAATTTCAGATTTGGAGTTTTAAAGGAGGCGTAAGAGACAACCTCGATCCAGAGTTATGGCTAGTAAAAAAGTAGTTAAGGGAAAATTTCACTAACTTTGTGGCAACTTTAAATTAAAAGACAATGACTGGATATATGTTGATGGCATTAGGGCCAACCGAAATTATCGCAATTTTATTAGTTGTCGTATTGTTATTCGGCGGTAGAAAAATTCCTGAATTGATGAAAGGATTGGGAAAAGGGATGAAAGAATTTAAAGAGGCATCTAAAGGTGAAAGCTCAAGCGAAGAATCTAAGTAAAGATTTTTTCTCATTCACTATTTCTCAAAAATCAACGTTAGTTTAGCATGTCTTTGTTAAACAAATTACCATATACATTTTATTTAGTACTCGTTTTAGTAGCATTGCAAGGTTGCGATGAATCTAGAGTAAAAAGAGTATTGCCAGAATCGGCAGGCGACTTAGGTGGCGTGTTGGTTGTAATGGACGATTTTGAATGGAAAGGTTCAGTAGGTAATGCCATTCGTGATGAACTTTCAGACGAACTGTATGGTTCACCTCAAAACGAAAATATTTTCAACCTTAAACATGTTCCCCGTAGCAAGTTTAAGGGCCTTTTAAAGCTATATAAGAACATTATCTACCTAGATGACTCTGATGATAGCTCGGCTGTTAATATTGCTTTTAAAAGGGACGTTTGGGCCAAGGATCAAATGGTGGTTCAGATTAGAGAGATGAATTATGCAAAAGTTAAGGCCATACTTAATGAGAACAAGGAAAAAATATTGTTCGAGTTTAAACAGAATGAGATCAGAGGGCTTCAAAGAAGACAGTATAAAGCGATTTCAAAAGAAATAAAAGAGCTACTTCCTATCAAGTTTGGTGTTACATTAAATATTACTGATGGCTTCGAAATAGCTAAAGACACAACCGGCTTTGTATGGCTCAGATCAGAAAGGCAAAGGTCTAAAAGTGGAACTGTTCACCAAATAAGCTTGGGTATTATGGTTTACGAATTGCCAATTGACAACCTCAACGATTTCGCGAAAAAAGCTGTGTTAATGAAGGACAGTGTTAATAGAGTTCATATTTCTACATCCGCAGAGGGTTCTTATATGAGAATTTACCACGATTACGATCCTGCTGTAAAAGAGATTTTATACAATGGCAACGACGCGGTTGAAATTAGAGGCTTATGGAAGATGGAACACGATTTCATGGGCGGTCCGTTTTTAACCTATGCAATACTCAACAAGGAAAAAACTAAGGTTGTATTTATAGATGGATACGCATACGCACCCGGGTTTGATAAGAAAGGTTTCCTAATGGAACTTGAAGCTATGATGAAAACGCTAGAGTGGACTAACTAACAGCTACTTCCTCTTGGCTGGTTTCCATGCTTTTCGAAATTAAGAAGAATCCCACAGCAGCAACTACCAATATTCCTCCATAAATTAAACACGTTTTTCTCAATCCAATTTCAGGAATCATATAAAGGCCAGTTAAAGCCAATCCTACAATGCCACCTAAAGTTGAAATACCGTAAACGGTTCCAGCAACTTTACCGGCATTTTCTACATTTTTAGAAGCCAACTGAATTATTAATGGAGAAACAGTTCCAAACACAAAAATGGGCGGAAACAAGAATACAAGTGATGAGAAAAATGGTCCGCTAATTATTCCCATAGTTTGGATCGTAAAGCGCATAACCCCGTTTGCAATAAAAGGCATTAAGAACATGAGCAGTGCTGAAACACCTATCGTATAAAACAATGTTTTATTATTTGGGTGTTTTTCAGAGATATTTCCACCAACCCAATAACCTATGGTCATGGCGCCCAATGTAATTCCTAAAACAGACGTCCAAACGTATAACGAAGTACCGAAAAACGGTGCAATTAACTTTGGGCCAAGTATTTCACATGCCATTAAAGATCCTCCTTCAATGAAGCCAATTAGGTACAATAGAGCGATGTAAGATGTAGATTTCTGCATATTTGGTTATTTGGTAACATAACAAATTTAACACTTTCTGCCAATTTTAGTACTTCAACTTATATTTAATTGGCCTTAAAACAGTTTGTTAGTAAAGGGCTTCCTCTAATATTTTGTGCGATACAATATCCTGACTAAAAGACAGGTGCAAGGAATAGTAAGTAATTAACTGAGCAAGCATGGTTCTTCTCTTTTCATTTCCAATTTCTATTTTATGTAAGTTTTCAAATGAACTAGAGAGTAATTTTTGTAGTAATTCAGACTCTTTGCTGTTCAAATAATGAGGATGGATCTCTCGGCTCCTTTCAAAAGTTCCGTTTTGCAAATCAAAGTATTGGCTTTGGTTACTGTAATTACCTTGAGGATAAAAGCCCAAAAATCGACTCAGTTTAATCATGAAAAGCAAGTGAAAATTAGCGAAACTATTGTCTTGAAGGTCTAAAAACTTCAAGGAGCTTTTCAAAAATCCAAACAGGTCGATGTTTTTTTCTTCTTCCTTAATGGATTTTTGTATGATTTCGGCAATGAATAGCACTAAAGAAGTTTTGTAAATGTTATTTGGAATAGACTGATACGGATGCAGTTTAAGTTCCTTAATTCTGTTTAGGTTCTTTTTTTCTTTGTGGTATACAACAAGGTCGAGAAAAGAAAGTGGTTGCAGCGCGTTGATCTTAATTTTAGACTTTTTACTCCTAACACCATTTAAAAAGTAGGATTGCATTCCGAAAAGTTCGGTGTAAATAGTAGCGATAACACTGGTTTCGGAATACTTTAAATATCTTATTACTAAACCCTTAGTGTTGTGTAGCATGCTCTAAGCAATCAATTGACCACTAATATTTTGGTAACTGCAGATTGCGTACCATCTGATTTTGTTGCGAAAACAAGATAAACTCCTGTGCTCACTCTTTGGCCAGTATAAGTTGTGCCGTCCCAAATTCCCATGCCGCCTTTTGCATTTGCTTGATAGATTAAATGACCACTTATATCGGTTATTTTAAATTCGGTGTCCTCAACAAAACCGGTTATAGAAATTGGGCCTTGATAACTAGGTTCGACAGGGTTTGGAAATGCAAACACATTACTGAAGGTTTCTTCGGGAGTTGAAGAATCGCTTCTGTACGAGATAATTCCTTTATCAGTAGCGATAAACACTTCACCATTGTCGCTTATTGCGATGTCCATAATGGTATTAGAAAGCAGTGGGCTATTTTCCGTTTCAAAGTGTTTTAATTGTGTTGTACCTGATGCCGACATTAAGTATACGCCAGAACTTTGTGTGCCAATCCATTTGCGATTTGCTCCATCTACAGCAATAGCAGAAACGGCTTCCGACTCTAATAAATATTCGGCATAACCGTCTCTTTCTATTAAAATTTGTTCCGAATCGTAATCCTCATTTTCGAAAATGAGTTCGGGAGAATAAAAAACCGTAATACCGCTTTTAGTGCCTACCCATACTTCTCCATCAGCATCTTCGGTCAAGCATAGCACATCGTTACTAGGCAAGTTGCCCTTTCCGGCTGCTGTTGTAAGTTTTGTATACATATCATCGCCATGATCGTCGATGGTATAATTATCATCATATACCAAAATTCCACCATTTTTGGGAACGAGAATCCATTTTTGACCATATTGGGTAACTATAATATCCATCGTTTCATTTTTGGTAGAAACTAAAGTTCCAAAGCTGAAAGAGTCCCAGGTACCATCTGCTTTTCTTACACAAAGATTTTTAGAAACGCGAGAGTTAGAGATCCATAAATTACCTTCAGTATCAAATGCGCTTCCACCAACTTGAACCGATTTTGTATCTGGCGCAATTTGTTGATTTGAAATGGAACTTGTAGAATCCCAATAAACAGCATTGACCTTATTCTTCTCTATTTCAATTAAACCGTTAAAGTAAGTGCTAGCATATATTTTTTCGCTGTTACTCGGATCAACTGTGATGGATACGAGATCTAAATAGGGGTCTAAGTCAGTAGTTATAGCTTTCATTGAAGACCAAGTTTCATCTTTAAAGTGATAAACATCTGCTTTGGTCCAAGTGTTATTAATAGAACCGTCCAATTGGCCAGGCGCAACCCAAATGTCATTATCTAATCCTTTTGTAAGTTTGAAAGCATTAGGATTTGGTGGTCCATTTGGCAGAATTTGTATTTCGTCTAGATCTGAACTAAAACCAATTAAGCCTTTTGTCTGGGTAGCCATCCAATATTCGCCCTGCCCGGTGCGCACAGCACCATTGAGTTTGATATTTTTATCGTCGAATTTAGAAATAGTCTGTTTTCGAGATCCCTTTATATTATACGTGGATACGTCTGTTTTTCGTACAGTAACTAGAATGTCTTCGGTAGCGTAAAGACCGACAAGTGTGTAAGTTTTTGAATAGAACTTGCTCCAATCTGAGCCGTCATATTTATAGATAGTATCTTGATTATATAGAGGGCTGAAAAGATTGGCAATAATGTGGCCTTGAAAATATTCAATTTCGCTGTATACGACTTTGGGAATGCTGTCGTGAACTTTCCAGAAACTATAATCGGCTAAATTAGAACTGTTCAAAGAAGCTTCAAACACCCCAACATCTGTTGCAGCAAATAAATTATCGCCATCAGATGTAATGTCGTTAACATTTACCTGTGCACCATTTTTTCCAATAAAATAGGTGTCTTTAATTTCCATCCTGTCTAAATCCAGAACAATAATTCCGAATCCGCATGACAGGTAAGCCAAGTCGTCAATAAAAAATATGTCGTTGATAGTTTTTTTACCAATCATATTTTTAAGCTTGATGTCTGGGAGATTAATTACCTCATTGTCTGATGTAATTACATCTACATTGGCGTTTTCGTAAACTACTACCAACATCTGATTATAGTCGTTGAACTTGATAGAGGTGATGCCTATATCCGAAAGTATATTGGCTTTAGAATAGGTTTCAATGGAATAATCGATGAGATCGTAACTAAACAAATCAGAGCTTGTTGCTGCATAAATTACACCTCCGCTATGGGTAATTGCAATTGGGTTTTGAAAAGGTAAATGATCTCTCCACTGCCCCACTCCAACACCTTGGGCAGATAACTTTAAGGAGATAATTAGGCACAGAAAAAAAGTTGTTACTCTCACGATATAAAAATAGGCATTATCAAAGTAACAGGTAAACTTAGTTTGTTTGGTAATATTGTTTTGACGTCGAATTAATCTGATGATAAAAAACCGAATGTTATCCGTTATATTTGCCGTCTTAATAAATGGCTCCGTAGCATAACTGGATAATGCACTAGATTTCGGCTCTAGCGATTATAGGTTCGAATCCTATCGGGGTCACAGAATAGGACAAACTCTTGTTATCAGGAGTTTGTCCTTTTAGCTTTCCCTCGTATTGCCTATTATGACTTGAAAGCAGAAGAACTGCTTCGTTGGTACGAGTGGTTCGAAATCCGTTTTTAGAATACGTTAGATCTTCAGGGAATATCGAACCAATTATCTTTTGCTTGGTATTTGTATCTGATTCAGAGTAGATTACGTCGATATTCTCAATAAAAGAACAACCAAATCTGAGGTACTCTTCAAATTCCGTGTTCAAAACGTTTATTTCGGCTTTATCAACCGACAATTCGTTGAGCTTATACTCATACTTTGTCTTCATGGTGTTGTAATCCGAACTTGAAATATTACCGTCCGCAAAATCATCTTGAAGTTTGCTAATTCTATTCTCATTGAGTTCAATGGCCTCATTTACTTTCCTGACTTTCGCTCCTTTGCTCGCGCCATTATCTTTCAGCTCATTCTTAATGATTTCATAATAGAGTTGTGTGATTTCTTTGTTGGCTGTGTATGTTCCAAGCAACTCTTCAAACTGATTATTCAAATCTTTTGCTTTGTATCGCACCTTACATCCTTTTGTACAGTGATAATAGAAATATCTGCCACCGTTTCCTTTGGATGCACTTCCAGTTAATTTCCGTCCACAACATTCACATAATAAATTTCCTCTTAGAGGCAAATCATCCTGCTTCTTATATATCGCTGGTGCTTTCTTTGATTTGCCGTTAATATTTTGTTGGACTTTATGGAATAAGGGTTCAGATATCAAAGCTTCGTGGATTCCTTCAACAACAATCTCTTCTTCCTCCTTATAAGCTGGGATTTTGAGCTTCCCGATGTAGATGTAATTTCTGAGTAAAACCGAAAACTGGTTTTTACTACACTTGAATCCATCCGATTTCAGTTCCTTCAAAGCGTCAACTTGGCTACAATTTCCTAAAGCCATCATTTCAAATGCTCTTTCTATGAACTGTGCGTTTTCGTTGGGGACAATAATTGGTTTATTATTGTCGTCTCTCATATTTGTATATCCTTTAGGAGCAACACCAAGAAACCGACCCTCTTTTCGAGCCTTCCTCATTCCACTTGTTACGTTCATTGAACGTCTGTCATTTTCTACTTCGGGAAGTATCAAATACCAACCTAACATTACTTTGTTTTCTGGTATTGATAGGTCTAAAGGTTGTTCAATTGCTTGGGATTCTACGTTGAACTGAACATTCAATTTTTCCAGCATGGCGTATGAATGAGTTGCGTTTCTTGAAAACCGATCCCACTTAATAAAGAGCAAAAGATCTATATTTCGTTTGTTTGATTTAATAAACTCAATCATCTTTTTAAATGCTGGTCTCTCAAATGTTTTTGCAGAGTGGTCATCTTGGTAATGTGTAACGACCGAAATATTTTTCAATTCACAATATTTTCGCAACCTTTCTTCTTGATCTCTTAAACTGTATCCTTTATCCGCTTGTTCGTCCGTAGAGACCCTTGTATAAATTATTGCTCTTTTAATCATTGCCCTTTTTGACTTTAGCTTGCTTGTCCATAATCAATATCATCATCTAGTTGAATTGACTCTTGACCAATTTTATCCTGCATTTTTTTGTAGAATAATTGAATATCAATTCTAGCTATAAAGTACAAAAAATCTCGAAGCTTTTTAATTTCTTCCATAGAATATTTCCTGCGACCCTTGTCAAGCAACGCTTTGCAGCGGTCAAGTGATATTTTTCCTATTTTTTTCATGTCTTTTATTTTGCGTATTGAAGCTAGTTCAATACAAGTAAAAAAATAAAAGGTCAGGAGTATAATTTTGAAGAACAACCTTTTGTTCTGTTCTATGCGCGGGTTAGAGAATGTGATGTAGAATCATCAGGCGCATTTAGATATGTATAACGCTAAAATGTGAGCGCTTATTGTTTTCGCTAAGCTGGCTTGTTTAATATCATCAAAGGAATGTCATCATTTAGTTTTATAAAATGAGGAATGTTATGCCTTGAAGAGTTTTCAGTAGTTCCGAATTTAAATGAGATTTCAGGGTCTACATTTTCTTGAATAACTTGATCTAACATGGCGGAAAAGTTCTTTTCTCCAACCTCGTCGCTTCTGTAAATAACAATTCCCTGCTGATCCCTAATCGTCCAAAAGGCATATCTAGGAATTTGAATCTTGGCTCGCTCAATTGTTATGTAATATTTTTCTTCGCTCATATGTTGTTCTATTTTAGGAAACCACATAGAGTAGATTTTTTGAAACTTATCTTCTAGGTATTGATGAATACCGCTGTGGTTGCTGTTAAACGGGGATTGAGGGGAAATATTGTTTTACGAATTCTTACCGTTTACTTTCTGTAAGAAATTAATTAGCCTAAACCAACAGCGTATTTCTTATCAAAAATATTAAGTGAAGCCTCAAATATCGGCCTATTGGGAAACAGATCTCTTTTAGTATTTAAGTCACTAATAAATTCTGATTGCATACTATCTGATAGCTTTTCCCAGAAAGATGGGTTAACGTAAAAGTTATCAATTTGGTCAAACAAAATTGTAGTAATCCGCTTTTCAAAAGAAGACACATCTTTTTCCTTAATATCAACCAGTTGATTAAATATTAAATTACTGTTGGCATCATCTCTAAATCGGGCAAGAATAACAATTGTCTTGCTTTTACCTTCAGGAAGAACTGTCAACATCCAAGGTGATCCAGCATATATTTCACCATCCTGCAAGCTTAATAGGTAACCTCCTATTTCTTTGTTAAAACAATGAAGAATTGCCCATGAAGCGCAAGCAACTGGGCATACATGATCTATTTCATGAACTATATATTCCAATTTATTATAATCACCTTCTCTAAGGTAAGAGTTAATTAATTTCTTGAATTTTGAATAACTTTTTGTTTTAAGAACTCTTTCCTGTTCCGCTGTTATCTTAAGCCCATCCAATGATATTGCAGGTTTAGTTGTATCAGCTCCTAGGTTTCCTAATACCTCGTACAATTTGCCTAACATTTCGTCAACCGATTCCACAGCTCCAGTAACATTGTGTCGAACATATTTTTGCCATTCATTAATTCTGTGATAAGAATATGCAAATGACCTGTATGAATGAAGGAATTTATGTTCCAGACTATTATCAAAAGGGACTCTTTCAATCGACTGTTGAAAAATCTCGTCGTGCTTATGGCAAAATCCTCGAAACGTCGAGCACTTCTTTATATTCATCGGTGCGGATAAAGTCTTCTTGTTTTCCTTGAAAGCCTGCTGAATAAAAAGAACACAATCTTCGTTTCCAATTTTGTCTGCGATAACCAGTAGAGCACCTCTCTTCTGTAAACTGTGCGCATCAATTACTTCAGGATCACAATTCGTTTTATCAAAGTGAAAGCATTCTTCTCCTTTCACTTTGATATCTTCTGATTGATATTCAGTGAAGAACTCCAATAATTTCAATAAGTCAGTTTCCTTTGGTGCAGATTCATTTTTAATCTTTCCATTATAGAAATTTTCAACTTTAGTAGCTCCCTCAGTATTGGGATCTAAAAAATTATTGCTAAGGTTATCTGCAAGAGTTGCAACTCCTTCAAGTTGCTCTTTAATTTTATCTACATTATTCAGGTCAATTTTATTTAAATCAATTCCCATCTTTTTGGCTAGTTCCTTTCCTTGTTCCTCTGTCATTGAACTCGATTGTGAATTTTCAATATCTGCCCTTGCATCACTTAACGAAGTCATTTGTTTTTGAAAGTTTTTTATAAAATCGTTCATCGCAGTTCTATTTTAATGGTCATCCATAGATTTTTGTATTTTCAGAAGCATAACGTCAATAATAGCTTGCCGCCATGTAAGTATTTCCACCTTACCCAGTAAGACCTCCTCTCTACAAACTTATCAATTCCAAAATAAAAAACTGGAATTTATGGCAAGACGAGTTGCGCTGTATTCATTCTTGTTATATATCTTGAGCAATACTTAACAGATTTGGCATCGTTTGCCGTGGCTTTAGCTGCTTTGAAGAAAAATAGATAGGTATTTTAAAATGACTACTTGCACTGCCATTTAAAGCGAATATTTCTTTGCCAATTTTAACAAGGCAATAATTACCGTTCTTGTAATTGATAACTTCTACATTGTCAACTTCAAAAGGCCAGTTGTCTACATTAAAAGAGCTAATAACTTTACATTTAGAAGAAATTCTAATTTCTAAATATTTCATATTATGGCTTTTCCATGGAGCATAATCTTTTTGAGGATCAATTTTAGGAATAAGATATTTTAGTTTCCCTAAATCTTCATCTTTTAGCAAAATAAAACTTCCGAAATCACCATAATGCTTTCGCCCTTCATCACCTAAACCATGAGTAAAAAAACGAGTAATAGCTCTTACCCCTTTTTCAATCGTTATTATTGTAGAATTCAAATTAAATTGCTCTTCCTCATCATGTGTTAATTTTGAGACATCAAGGTTTTCAGAATATGAGTCAATTAATAATTTGAATTTTTCAAAAGAGTTGTTTTTGGGTCTTTCTTTTTTTACGATTGTATCAATGTAATAATAGCGTTGAAATTTAGAAAAATCTGTAATTACCCCCAAGAAAGAATTAAACTTAGCATCGTTTCTAATAAAATCTAAATCTTCAATTATCATTGGTATATTACCCATCAAATCAATGCTTTCAGAATAAGAAATAAGTTCTTCTACCATTTTCTTTATTCCGTGTCCGTTATCAAATTGACCGAAATAATTCTTCTTTCCTTCTGTTTTAGGGTAATCTCCTGTAAGATGTTTTTCTTTTAGTAGCAGTAATATTTTAACTAACCTTTCAAAACCTGAAGCCAATAATTGTAATGGAACATGATTATTTGAAACAGCAGAATTTTGATTATCAAGATACCTAATTCCATCCTTAATAAAGCTGAAAGAGGCATCAACCTCTTCTGCAATTGCCACAATTTTTTCTATGTCTAATGTTTCGTTAGGGTTCATCTTGTGTTTATTCCCCCTCCACAATCTTAATCTCTTCCTCACTCAACCCATACAGCTCATAAACCATTTGGTCTATTTCGTTATCCGTTTTATCAATCTCTGCTTTTAGGGTTTGTGCTTCTGTTTTTTTCGTTTCAAAAACATCCATCCAATCCATTTCATCGGATTTAGATAGTTTCTCACCATCAGCTTTTTTAATAGCCTTGTTGAGTTCTTGGATAAAATCGGCAAAGTCCAATTCGTGCCAGTTTTGGAGTTTTCTACTTAGCTTATCCAAAGCGAATTGCCCTGAATAATATTTCGAAAATTTTTCCATTTTTTCACGTAGAACGGCTGTTTGTTCTACAATGCTTGATACTTTTTGTGTGTATTTTTGTTGCTCATTAAGTGTGATATCTTTGATCGGGAATTCTTTAGCATCCTTAATAAGTATTTTTTGAAATCTATCTTTAAATTCTTCAAGAAATTTCTTTCTGTGATAGAAAGACATCAATTTACTATTTACAATAGCTATCAAATATTCCCCTTCAAAGTTCTCTTGAACAGGAAGTAGATTAAATGCATTTTGCGTATTGTACAATTCCGTATTTGTTAATGCTGCCCAAATCCTTTTATCAGACCAATCAATTATTTGCTTAACTAATATTCGTTTATCTACGAAAAACCGTTTTTCTCGTTGTGCACCTAACCAATCACCATAGCTTATCCATTCTTCACCTCCCCATTCCACATTGTATCTTTTAATATCATTGCCAGCCAGTAATTGTTTGTAAGATTTATCCTTCTGAAAGTCTGAATGAAAAGCTCTACTTTTTATTTGCTCAGGTGAATGACCTTTGTACTTGTCATATGGAGTTAAGCCAAGACAAAATTCGGCACAATCATTAAGTCTTTTTGTTTCAACCTCACATTTATCAATGATCTTAATAGTAGAACTATCAACATTAATTCTGAATATAAAATCATTGTCATTTTTCCAGTCAAATGGATTTATGGTAAAGTGAATGTCTGAGTTATAGTTGGAAATTTCATTAATTCTATCAAATCCCTTGTAGATAATTATATCAGCTTGCGCATTGTCGAGTATACCAGCTTTAGAAGTTAAAATGATGGTATCTACTTTTACATCCCCTGCACTTCCACCAAAGGATTCATTTGGTAAGCGAACAATGTTTTCTATTGTCGTATTATTTAAAAGTAAACTTCTAAGGTCTTTATAAGATTCTTGTGTTAACAATGATGAAGGAATAATAAATGAAAAACATCCTTTTTTATTCATTAATCCAACTGATCGCTCTATAAAGGAAGAATATAGATTAACTCTATTGTTGGCACTTTTAAACGAGTCAAATAGATACTTAACGATTTCATTGTCTAGCCCTTTTATATCCACATAAGGAGGATTCCCAATCACCACATCAAAGCCGCCCTGTGCAAATATCTCTGAGTATTCATCTTCCCATTTAAAAGCTTTATTACCTGCAACACTCTTATCATCAATTAGAGAATTACCACACTTAATATTGCTACTTAAATCGTTCAGTTTTCTTCTTGGTTGGGCGGTACGTAACCATAGGGAAAGCTTGGCTATTTCAACAGATTCTTCGTTAATGTCTACTCCAAAGATGTTGTTTTCCAATACCGTGTTTTCGATATCGGGAAACACAAAGCCACCACCCAATAAATTGGTTTGTAGTTCATCAATGTATTGATGTTCTTTAATAAGGAAATCTAACGCTTGGTTTAAAAATGCGCCAGAACCACAGGCAGGGTCGCAGATGGTTAAGGTGAGTAACCAATCTCTGTAAGTTTCTAATTTGGTTTGTAAAGCCTTTAGTGTTTGAGCGGGTCGGCCTTTCCTGTTTTTTAAGTATTCCGCTTCTTCAATCCCTAGTTCACTCTTTTTCTCTACAGATAGCTTTCCAACGGTATTGTCTACAATGTATTTGGTAATGTATTTTGGCGTGTAAAACACACCATCCTTTTTCCGCTTAGATGTTTGCTCTACAAATTCACCGCCCTCAATCTCTGCATTAACGCTTTCTATCTCGTTTAGTGAGTTCTCGAAAATATGCCCTAGAATATTAACATCAACTTGGCTTTCGAAATCGTAGGCTTGTAAGTCTTTAGTGTGGTTGTGGAGTAATTCATCACTAATTATTAAGGAATCTAAAATAGCGTCGGGTTTAAATAAACCTCCGTTGTAAGCGAATATCTCTGCGGTTTTGTCGGTTCCTTTTCTTCCTGTATCGAGGTAACTAAAATACTTTTGGTAACGGGAGAACAAAGGAACTATCTCGTCTAGTTCTTTTAGCTTGTTCCATTGCTCCAAGATTTTGAGCGTTGAATTTGGAGGCAGTAAACCTCTGTCTTCAGCAAAAAAGATAAAAAGGAATCGGTCAATTAGTTTCTGTGATTTTTTGAATAAGGCTTGCTTAATATTTTTCGTTGCCCTTTCTGTATCCTCTTTATCCAACTCGGTACGAAACACCTCGTTCCCCATGTTTTGCTTTACCAAATCCCTGAACAGTTCTCGTTTAAACAAGGAATAGTCGGCGTAAAACTTCTTGGTAATGGTTTCTTCTTCCTGTACCGATGCCTCTTTTATCTTAAGAGGAACATTACTAAGTAAGTTATCTTGTGCCAAGCAGAGGTAAAGCAATTCAAAACGTTCTTCCGTTAGGTTAAACAAATTGAATTCCTCCACCTCGTTAGAGGTTTGTATGTAGAACCTTAGTTTTTCAAAGTTCGAAGTAATAATATATTGGCATGTTGCACTAAACACCTTCGGTGTAGCTTTTGAAGTTACGTAAAAGAGTCTCATAACTAAAAAACAAATTATGAGAACAGAATCAACAGCGAACTTATCGTTCGATATTACCAGAGAATTAGACTTGTTAAGTAAACG
>JABSPQ010000107.1 GCA_013214205.1 Flavobacteriales bacterium | reverse complement strand
ATTCATGCTTGTAAACGTTATTCCTTGCATCAGAATTACGTTTTAATTCTCTGCTTACAACTGACTTGTTTTTCCCAATAGCTTTGGCTATCTGAACTTGATTGTAACCTTCCTTGAGCATACAGGAGATTGTATATCTTTCATTAACGGTAATATGCGCCATACAACTTCTTTTTTAGTGATTTGAAGCAGTAAGGTAAATATTTCATCGAAACAGAAAGAGGAATTGTCCTCTTTTTGTTTCGATAATTTACACTTAACGCAGCAAATCTGAAAGTTGTATTTATTACTTGAATTTAGGATCTATTAGACGTATAGAATGACGAAAAGCATGCTTTTATTGTACGTCTTTTTTATAAGGTGCTCGTCCGACTATTACCGTGTCAGTTCGAGTGTTTTTTTTTCTTCAAAAAATGCCTTTCCGACCCGTAGGGCGGATATCGAGATCAAAAGTAGGATTTCCCTCTTGAGAGTACCGTGTGTACACATCTCTTGCTAAGGTTTTGTCATTACTGCTTATTGGTTTCATTGCTTGACTCACCCTCGATATTGCTTTGCAATAGTCTCTCTCTAATCTTTCGCTTGCGAAAGCTAGCCAGAGAGGGATGATAAACCCGCCCTAAGGGTCGGGCAGGTGCGCAAAGCGCAGTTTGTTAATTCTAAAAAGAACGGATAATCCAACATGACTATATTTTTAGTTTACATCGAAATGAGGTCCCTCTTTACTGACCCTTCTTAGGTCAGGAGAGAGACTATTGTGTTAGCAATACCTTAGGGTGAGTCAAGAATAATTGTGTACACACGGTAGCTCTCTAAAGGGGGCGCGTGAGATAGTGCGTGCGCAGGGGTGTGGCCTACTCCGAAACCCTATCATTCCAAAATTTCCAACAACACATCATAAAATGGTTTGCGTTGAATCTTAGATTTCAACCAAGCATAAAACGACATGGCCTGAATGTCTTCTTCCTCCACAGGCAACCAATTAAAAGAGGCCTCTAGGTTTTTTAAAAACTCGGGAGACTTTAAAATGTCTGGTTCCAACACTATTTTTTTTATGATTCTAAGGAATGTTTTTACCCGTTGATACATTGGGTTCTCAAAAAGTTGAGCATAATTTCTTTCAATTGCTCTAAGTCTTGATTCCGCTAAATCTTGTAAATCCATATCAAAATAAAGCAATACCTCCATCAAGTTTTTCTTCATTACCCATTCACGGCCCATCACCTTTTCACACCATTTGTCGCTGTGGTAAATCGACATCAGCGTTTTGTTCGCAGCCTTTAAATCGTTGTTTTGAAAATGATAAATGGCCAATGTAACATGTGCATTTAACCTTGCTTCATGTGTCAATTTTACTTTCTGTTCGGCCAATAATTCGTTTAGCAAATAGATGGCCTCTGCTAAGTTTCTTTGATAGGAGTGGGTGGCTGCGAGCAATTGAACGTAGCGCGGATAGTAATGTGTGTAATGGCCTTTGTTAAATTCTTCTAAACTTTCTTTGAGTTCATTCAAGTAAACGGCTGATTCTTTAAAGCGTTTGTTCCTATACAAAGTATGGGCAATCATGTACAAAAAGCCCAATTTGTAAAAGTGGTTTTTCTTGGTAAACCCACCAGCGTTTTTAATTTTCCTATACTGACTTATCACGTAGGGTTCGAAAGAAGAAAAGTCTTTGCTTGCTAATTTCGCCGAACGTGCAATGGAAATTATGTTGAACATCATTCTCGGTTTGCTGTTCATCACCAAGTCCAAATCGTATTTTTTTAACGTGGTAGTAATCAATTTGTCGAAATTAACATCGATCCCTTCACGGCGGTATTTGTCAAGCTCGGAGCTAATAATACTGTTCGCTATAATGGCGCGTTCATTTTCATCAGCCAGCTTTTTATACTTTTCCCTCTGGCGGATTACAAATCCCAAATCAATCTTCTCGTTACTCGAAGCCTTTTCAATTTCCAGAATAAATATATTATTGAGCAACTCGTATTGCTCGTTCTGAATCGCGATCTCTTCAGCATTTATTAAATACTTCCAAGCCATTCTGTCGCTATTGTTGTTAAAAAGGTAACGGGCCATACTCAGGTTTCCCATCACGGCAGCATTACTTGATTGATCTTCCTTTAAATTTTTAAGAACAATAAAATCGGTGAGGTGTTTAAACAACCTTTTGCGATTGGCGTGGTAGGCTTCCTTGTTGGGAGTGGAGTATAATTTGGCAATTACCTCCTTTGGTTTTAGATCCTCTTCTCGTTCTAAAAGATTAAAAAGCTCAACGTCTTTTCGTTTTTTTATCCGCTTGTTCCGATTTATAAAAGTCCTGAATTCCTTCTTTTCATCATCCGATAAAGTGCTAATTATATTAGAAAGCCCATCCATAAGTTAACTTTTAAAAGTCCGTAATTATAATCTAAATTACACATAATTAGCTGTAAATATGGAATTATTAAAAGTCTGTAAAATATGATTTTTGGATTTGACCCTGCCTACCGTCCATTTATGTTTGTGCTCTTAAATTAATAGATATGAAAAAGTGGTCAGCATTATTTAGCACTCAATTTTTAGGAGTACTCAACGATAACTTATTAAAGAACTTAATCTGTTTTGTTGGAGTTATGTGGTTGGCGGAAGAAAGCCGAACCGAGATTATTTCTTTGGCTGGCGCCTTATTGGTATTGCCGTTTATTTTATTCTCTCCGTTAGCGGGTGTGTTGGCAGTTCGGAAAAGCAAACAGTTTGTAGTACGGATTGCAAAGCTCATCGAGATTCCAATTATGCTTGTTGCAAGTGTTGGTTTTCTTTCGGAAGACATCTACATGATTTTAGTGGCTTTGTTTTTAATGGGCTTGCAAAGCGCGTTGTATTCGCCGTCTAAATATGGTTTAATAAGAGATGTTGGCGGGGCTGACAATATTCCTTACGGAACTGGCACAATGGAAATGCTTTCGTTTGTTGCCGTTTTGTTGGGTACTGTTTTAGCTGGTGTTATTTCGGATGTCGACAATTTAAAATCGATCATTATAGTAGTTGCCCTTTTAGGTTTTGCTTTATCGGGTTGGTTAACAAGTAGAAAAATTAATGTAGAAGAATCTCCTGTTGAGGTCAATCCAAACGTGACAATTAACCCTGTTAAGTTTTTAGTCCGTAATGTGAAATGGGCCAGATCAATCAAAGGATTAAACATAACCATATTGGGCTTGTCGGCCTTTTGGTTTATAGGTGCCTTGCTTCAAATGAATTTAATTATTCATTGTCCTGTCGAGTTAGGATTTTCGAACACGCAAACCAGCATGGTAATGGCTTTTATGGCTGTTGGTATTGGCTTAGGTTGTTGGTTGGCTGGCTATATTTCTAAGAAGAAAATCGAATTGGGCATAGTTCCTATTGGTGCAATTGGTTTGAGTTTATGCATGACATCCATTGCCATATTCGATTTTGGTCCGAAAATGTTT
>JABSPQ010000106.1 GCA_013214205.1 Flavobacteriales bacterium | reverse complement strand
TTTCAGAACACGAACTAGTCGCCAAAACACTCTATGTTGATTACTACTTTGCTCATCCATATCATTCTTGGGAAAGAGGGGCTAATGAAAATTTAAATGGGCTAATTAGGCAGTATTTCAGGAAAGGTTCAGACTTTACCAGCATTAATGAACAAAGGATTAAAGAGATAGAATTGAAGCTAAATAATAGGCCTAGAAAAAGGTTTGGATATGAAACACCTACATTTGTAATGAATCAATTATTATTTAACCCAGAAGTTGCATTTATGAGTTGAATTCGGCATATGTTTATTATAGTCAAATGAATTATCTTAGACTCTTCTAATAAAAAAACAAGCATGTCATTATTAAATAAACTATTACTGCTATTAGCAGTGTTTCCCCTTGCAATGTGTACCCAACAACCAGCCGATTCTGAGGATGAAGGAAGTGTTGAAGGTGATAAGAAAGTTAATCCGAACATCATCGTAATTTATGCCGACGACCTTGGTTTTGGAGATTTAAGCAGTTATGGAGCTTCAGAATTGAGCACTCCAAACATCGATAGAATTGCGAATGAAGGAATTAAGTTTACCAATGGTTATGCATCTTCTGCTACTTGTACGCCCAGTAGATATGCGCTATTAACAGGCTTGTATCCTTGGAAAAATAAAGAGGCAAGAATTCTAAAGGGGAATGCTCCTTTATTAATAAATCCATCGTTGGTAACGATGCCAGACATGATGAAGAAGGCAGGATATGTTACTTCTGTAGTTGGTAAATGGCACCTCGGTTTAGGAGGTGCAACAATGGATTGGAACAAGAAGGTATATCCAGGGCCAAATGATATTGGATTTGATTACAGCTACATTGTTGCTTCAACCAACGACAGAGTGCCTACAGTATATGTAGAGAATGATATGGTTGTTGGTCTCGATCCTGCAGACCCAATTGAAGTGAGCTACAAAGAAAATTTTGAAGGTGAACCAACGGGAAAAGAGAATCCTGAGTTGTTGAAAATGCACCCGAGCCATGGGCACGATATGAGTGTACACAATGGAATCTCTAGAATTGGGTATATGAAAGGTGGTAAAAGCGCTTTGTGGATAGACGAGGATATTTCGGATACCATTTTAAGTAAAGCAACAGATTTTATAACTGCAAATGTAGAGAAGCCGTTCTTCCTTTTTTACTCGTTACATCAACCACATGTTCCACGTACACCGCACGGACGATTTGTTGGCTTAAGTGGAATGGGCCCAAGGGGCGATGCAATTCTTGAAGTTGATTTTGTAGTTGGCGAGGTTTTGGCACTTTTGAAAAAATTTGATATTGACGACAATACCATTATCGTATTTTCGAGCGATAACGGACCTGTATTGGACGATGGATACCATGATGACGCTGTTACCAAACTTGGCAATCATACACCTTCTGGTGTGTTGCGAGGTGGTAAATACTCGTTGTTTGATGCTGGTACGCATGTGCCTTTTATGGTGCGTTGGCCTGGAACTGTTAAGCCGGGTACTTCCGATGCATTGGTTTGTCAGATGGATTTGTTTGCTTCGTTTGCTTCGATGCTAGAACAAGAAATGCCTCCAACAGATAGCGAGAATGTATTAGATGCATTGCTTGGAAACGACCTTAAAGGAAGAGACGATCTTGTTTTGGAAGCGAGGAGTAAAACTTGTTATCGTTCGGGAGAATGGGCTATGATTCCTCCATACAATGGTTCGACATTAAACAAATCTGTAAATATTGAAACTGGCAGATCTGAAGAATATCAATTGTATAATTTATCTGCCGATCCATCGCAGCAAAATAATTTAGCTACATCAGACACCGCTAAATTGGCAGAACTGAGAACTCAATTTGAGCAGATTGTTACTCCTCAATAATTTTAGCACCACAAGTACATCACAATTATGAATAAAGGTATGACCGCAAGAACTGCTACTATTAGAACATTATTGTTGGGTATCGGAATCTCTGTTTTGATGGGTTCGTGTGCCGAGAAAGAAAGCAAGGATTGGACGCTTGTGCCTTATCCTAATTCCGTTTCTGTGGTTCCTGGAGTTTTCTCTTTGGAAGAAGGAGTTACAATTTCGTCGTCTAATCCCGAGTTGGAATCGACAGTTGATTATTTTAAAGAATTGGCTGCCAATCTTAATATAGCAACGGATAACGGAGCCAATCAATTGATTGTACTGGAAATTAATCAAGGGGCAGGCACTAATGAAGAAGGCTATGAATTAAATGTTTCGGAGGACGAGATTAAAATTGTGGCTTCGCATCCAAAGGGAATTTTTTATGGATTAATGACGGTGTGGCAAGAGTTGAAACTGTCGGGAAGCAAAAAGGTACCTTGTGGAATAGTAAAGGATGAACCCCGATTTGGATACCGTGGTTTTATGCTGGACGAGTCGCGCTATTTTTATGGGAAGGAAAAAGTTAAGCAGCTTATTAACTACATGTCTGTTTTTAAACTGAACACATTTCACTGGCATTTAACAGATGCTCCAGGTTGGCGAATCGAGATTAAGTCGTTGCCTAAACTCACAACAGTAGGAGGGAAGGGGAATAAAAAGAATCCAGATGCGCCTGTAAAATACTATACGCAAGCAGAAATTAAAGAAGTGATAGCTTACGCTGCCGAAAGGTTTATAACCATCATTCCAGAGATTGATATGCCAGGGCATGCCACTGCAGCCAACAGAGCTTATCCTCAGTTTTCGGGCGGAGGAAGTGAGAAACGTCCTGATTTTACATTTGATCCAGGACAAGAAGGGACTTATATATACCTCACAAAAATATTAAAGGAAGTGGCCGAGTTGTTTCCGTCTAAGTACATTCATTTGGGTGGCGACGAAGTGCATTTTGGCAATCAGCAATGGGGCGACAACGACTCTATTCAGTACTTGATGGAGAAGGAAGGATTAGCAGATTTAAAAGAGGTAGAGCATTATTTTATGAAGCGAATGACGGACACTGTTGAAACGTTGGGAAAACAAGTTGCTGGTTGGGACGAGATTATTGATGCTGGCGCAGATAACACAAACACGCTCGTTTTTTGGTGGCGCCACGACAATGAAGAGGCGCTTCAAAAGGCGTTGGATGGTGGATTCAATACTATATTGTGTCCGCGTAGGCCGTTATACTTTGATTTTCTACAACTCGGTTCGCATACCAATGGAAGACGCTGGAAAGGCTATTGCCCGATAGAGGATGTGTATAATTATCCTGATAGCACACATCAGTTTTCTGAATCGGAGATTAAAAATATCAAGGGAATTCAAGGCCAATTGTGGTCGGAGAGATTTGATTCCGATCAGTGGTTTGATTTTATGACTTATCCAAGAATGATGGCTTTGTCGGAAGCGGCTTGGACGCAAAAAGAAAGTAAAAACATAGAGCGGTTTAATTCTACACTACCTCATATTTTTAAATATTTAGATGAGGAGGCTGTTTATTATTTTAATCCGCTAGATACTTTACAACGCGCGGAACCAGTTTCTAAATAGAAGGAAAATAAATACTAATTTATTTTCTTTCTCTATCTCTTGCTTTATCGTAGTTAGCATTAACTGTAGGGAATTGTGCATTTACACTTTCTCTCCACTGATTTAAATAATGCTTTAATTGAGTGGCCGTTTTAGGATCTTCTTCAGCAAGGTTTGTCGATTCTGATATATCTTTTGCTAAGTTAAAAAGTTCAATTTTACCTGATTCAAGATTCTCTACCAGTTTCCAATCTCCTAATCTAATGGCACTATACGGAACAGCCCCTACAGCATGATAATGTGGATAATGCCAGTAAATCGCTTCTCTGTCAAAGTCGCTTTTATCATTTAAAAGTGGAACCCAACTTTCTCCATCCATGTTGGCCTTTTGTTTTTCTTGTACCGAAATACCTGCTAGTTCTAGCAAAGTAGGGTAGTAGTCGGGAGTGATAACGGGCTCATGAATCTCTTTTGTTTTCATGTTGTGGTTAGGTGCATACAGAATTGTTGGTACCCTAACGCCACCTTCGTACATGTCGCCTTTGCCCGAACGCAAGGGGGCATTGCTCGTTACAATTTTGGGAAGTTCTCGGTGTAAACCACCATTGTCGGACGAAAATAGGATGATGGTATTTTCGTACAAACCTTGTTCTTTTAATTGTTTTACCACCTTGCCAACAGCGTCGTCTACATGCTCTACCATAGCAGCGTAAATAGGGTTGTGGTGGTTTTTCGATGAATCTACCATTGCTGTGTACTTGGCTAGTTTTTCCTCTGTAGCTTGCAAACGTTGGTGAACACTGTACAACCAAAAGTTAATGAAGAACGGCTCGTTGGCTTTCTCCTTAATCAAATCACAAACATTGTTTGTTAAACGTTCCGTTAAGTATTCACCCTCTGGGCCGTCTTCCAATCTTGGATTTCCGTAAGGTGAAAAGTAACCAGTGTATCCTTTTTCTTTATTGTTTTGTGGAGCGCCTTTAGCCCATCCTCCAATGTTTACATCAAAACCATGATGTTCCGGCCAATCTTTTTCCTCGTCGCCTAAATGCCATTTACCTATATGTGCCGTAAAATAGCCAGCCTCTTGAAACGCTTCTGCAATTGAGAATTCGCTAGAATCAAGTTGCATGTCCCATTCGGGTACCTTCATTTTTGCGTAAGGATATTTGTGTCCTTGAATCCAATCGGTGAGGTGGAGGCGCGCAGGGTATTTACCTGTCATAAACGATGCTCTTGAAGGCGAACAAACCGTGCATGAGCTATACGAATTGGTAAATTTTACCCCATCGGCAGCTAAGGCATCAATATTTGGAGTTTCGTAGAAATCGCTTCCAAAACAAGCTAGGTCTGTCCAACCCATATCGTCTACATAGATAACTACTACGTTGGGTTTAGCTTCTATTTCAATTTCTATTTCTGTTTTTGGCTCCTGTTGCGTACAAGAAACCACGGACCCTAATATGATTAGGAGTCCAAAATGTATTAATCCAATTCTCATTGTTATAAGTTATGTTTATTCGATTACCAATTTAGAATTGGCTTGCTTGCCAGTTTCGTCGTTAACTTGTACAGAGTAAGTTCCACTTGGTAAATGTGATACAGAAATAGAGTATACGTCTACTGCGTTAGCGTTAAATGAAGTTGATAAAACTTCTTCTCCCGACATGCTGAAAAGTTTTAATGTAGATGCACCTTGTAATTTCCCTGTATTGATATTTATATCTCTTGTAGCAGGGTTTGGCCAAATTTCAATACTGTTGTTACTTCCTGCAACATTGCTAATGGCAGTGAAGTTAGGAGTAACTTCGAATTCAATCATATTTAAAGTATAGCCTCCAATAGATGTGCTGTACTTACCATCCTCTTCCGTTAAATCAAGATCAACTAAAATACCTGGGTCGGTAAAACTCACGGCTTGCGTAGTAGAAATAATATCGTATCCGTTAATCGTAATTTCTATCGGTCTTATCGTGTCATGCTTGCTCAACATATAAACGAAGGCTGTTGAAGAATCTTGGATAGCAGTCATCACCATTACTCTAGGATTGGAAGAGTTGCTTTCTACTAAGTCGCCGCCAAGTGCATTCGCGTACAATTTAAAGAATATTACCGACGGCGTTGTGGCGTAATCGTTATCGAAATCTAACAAGTGTCTAGCATGTATGGAACCGTTTTCTGGCCACTGTGTAGACCACATAGATGCTACTTTTAAATCGGCCATTATAAATTGCATCTGCATTTCAGATTGCATTATTGCAGTTTTAAACTGAGTATGTGTAGAGTCTTCTTGCCATGGGCCAGGCGCAATGTTCCATTCTAGTGAAGCAAATTCAATATTAGGATGACCTAAATTTTCAGCCAATTGATTGAAACTGTTAATGGTATTGATGTATGATGTGCCGCCGTATTCCATTGGTACCTTAGAAGTCCACTGATCCCATGTAGCGGTGCCCCAGCTCCAATAATAATGTTGGTCTATAAAATCAATATTGTGACCAGCATCTTCTATTAATGTCCTGTGCCCAGAATTGCTGTTTTTTGAATTTGCAATCAATATCGCATCTGGAATATATTTTCTAATGGAATCAGCATAATTGTTAAACCATTCGGCATATAATTCATAAGTCCATTCTCCGCCGTCTTTTCCTAAATCCTTATTGTAAAGATTGCCATCGTGATCACTTTCGTTATCGAGGTAGAAATACCTTACATCAAAATCTTTCGACTGGCAGTATTTAATCATATCAACGGCTTCATTCAGCGCTTCGTCTTCTCTGTGCCATTCTAATCCTGAACTCATGTTGATTCCAAGCATCGGCTCAGCTCCAGTTTGGTCGCACAATATCATGTACTCGTCTATATCCATATACGTAGATGGGTCTTTATCTTTACTGAAGTTGTAATCAGGCTTCCAGTTGTCCGACCATCCTTGACCAGATAAGCTATCCCAATGGTAATGTGTAACTACGGTTCCACCGGGCCATCTAAGAAACCCTGCACCCATATCTTGAAACATTTGTGCTACAGTTCCATCTTCATAAATCGAATCGGCTTCCATAACATATACCAGATGTCCACCTTGAACCATTGGGCTAACAGTATGGCTAACTTCTGTACCTTCAATAGTAATTGCAATTTGAGCATTAAGTAATGTCGGGATGGCTATTGTAAACAATAGAATTATATAGATGCTTGTTTTCATAGAATCATTAAGATTTAAATTATTCAATTACCAATTTAGAATTGGCTTGTTTACTCGTTGCGTCGTTAACTTGAACATTGTATGTGCCATTGGTTACATTTGCCACGGAAAACGTATAGGTGTCTACCGAACTTGCATTGAATGTTTCTGAAAGTATTTCTTCGCCAGATATGCTAAATAATTTTAAGGTTGTTGTTCCTTCAAAGTTATCAGTCTTGATATTTACTTCGTTTGAAGCCGGGTTAGGCCAAACCTCAATACCGCGACCATCGCTTATTATATCGTTGGTAGAAGTGTAATCGCGTGTAACTTCAAATTCAATCATATTCAGCGTATACCCTCCAAATGACGTGGTGTATTTTCCATCTTCTTCAGTTAAATCGAGATCAACCAACACACCAGGATCTGTAAAACTAACTGCTTGCTTTACCGAAAGTATTTCATATCCGTTCAGTGTAATTTCAACTGTTCTAATGGTGTCATGTTTGCTTAACAGATATACGAAGGCCGTTGTTGTGTCTTCAATGGCTGTTATTACCATAATCTTTGGGTTTGCAGAACTACTTTCTACCAAGTCGGCACCCAGCGTATTTTGGTACATTTCAAAAAAGATAGCTGTAGGACTTGGTTCATAGTTGTTTGTAGCATCTAATAAATGTCTGCCCGTAGCACCTCCGTTACCCGGCCACTGTGTAGACCACAATGAAGCAATCTGCATATCACCCATAATCATCTGCATTTGCATCTCCGATTGCATTAGCGCTGTTTTGAAGGAAGTATGAAGGGAATCTTCTTCCCACGGACCAGGGCCAATGTTCCATTCCAAAGAAGCTAGTTTAATATGTGGATGTCCTAGATTGGTTGTCTTTTCAGCGAAATCTTTTATTTCGTTAATATATGACCTGTCGCTGTACTTCGTTCTCATAGGCGTGGTGGCAATGAATTCGTCCCAACTAGCTTCTCCATAGTTCCAGTACCAATGCAAGTCCATGTAATCTATGTTCGCACCTGCGATGTTAATAAGGGTGTCTAAACTAGATTTACTAATTGAATGTTCCCAATTGGGAATCAGTTTGGCATTAGGCACATACTTCCTAATTGAATCTGCATAAACATTAACCCAAGTTGCGTACAATTCTGCCGACCAACTACCGCCATCGTTATTTTGGTCTTTATTGTATAGATTTCCAGTATGGTATGTTTCATTATCCAAGTAGAAATACTCTAAATCAAAACCCTTTGACTGGCAGTACTTGATCATGCTTACCGCTTCGTTTAACCCATCATCTTCTCTGTGCCATTCCATTCCCGAACTCATATTGATTCCAAGCATAGGGATTGCATTGGAAGCATAACACAAGTCTGTATACTCATCAATATCCATGTAGGTAGAAGGGTCTTTATATTTAGAAGTGTCAGTGCCTGGTTTCCAGTTATCTGCCCAACCATTTCCTGTTAAGCTATCCCAATGATAATGAGTAACTACAGTTCCACCTGGCCATCTTAAAAAGCCTGCACCAATATCTTGATAAAGCTCCGCAACGCTTCCATCTTCGTAAATGGAGTCGGCGTCGTGTACGTAAACCAAATGTTGCCCTTGTATCATGGGGCTCACTGTATGGCTAACTTCTAAACCTTCTATTGTAATTGCAATTTGAGCATTAAGTAATGTCGGGATCGCTATTGTAAGCAATAGAATTAGATAGATGTTTTTTTTCATTTTTGGAATTTTAAATCATGGAATTCTCTTTATTTTAAGGCTACTTCAAATATAAAGAATATTTTTGGGCACGTACACAATTTAAACGCATTATGACCAATAACGAGTTCAATTTTATAAGGTTAATTCAGCTTGCCGTATTAGGTTTGTTAATATCTGGCTGTAACGGAGGTGATTCTGCTGCACAGGAGGTTAAGCCTAAGCCGGTTCCAAAACCGAACATAATTTACATTTTGGCGGATGATTTGGGCTATGGCGACTTAAGTTTAACCGGACAACAAAAGTTTACAACGCCAAACATCGATAAATTGGCCGCGGATGGTATGTTTTTTACACAGCATTATTCTGGCTCTACAGTTTGCGCTCCATCTCGATCTTCGTTAATGCAAGGCTTGCACACTGGGCATTCTTTTGTAAGAGGCAACAAAGAATATCTACCTGAAGGGCAAAGTCCAATCGATTCATCCGTTGTAACACTTGCTGAAATATTACAAGATGCAGGATATGTTACCGGGGCTTTTGGTAAATGGGGCGTGGGTTTTCCTGGATCTGAAGGTGATCCTAACTTTCAAGGATTCGATAAGTTTTATGGATATAATTGTCAGCGATTTGGCCATAGCTATTTCCCATATCATTTATGGAACAATCAAACTAAGGTGATTCTAAAAGGCAATGTAGACACCAATAAAAACGAGTATGCACCTACTTTGATTCATGATGAAGCGCTAGCATTTTTAGAGAAAAATAAAGACACTACTTTCTTTATGTATTACCCATCGGTAATTCCTCATGCCGAATTGGCGGCTCCAGAATCTTACATTGCTAAGTTTAGGGGAAAGTTGCCACCAGAGGTAAATTATGAAGGTACGGATGAAGGAAAAGGTTATAAAATAGGGATGTATGCTTCGCAGAAGGAACCACACGCAACGTTTGCGGCTATGATAACTTTGCTTGATGATCAAGTTGGTGAGATTAGAAGGAAGGTGGAAGAACTTGGTATTGCAGACAATACGATTATTATTTTTACTTCGGATAATGGTGCGCATAAGGAAGCGGGTGCTGATCCAGATTATTTTAATAGTTCTGCAGATTTCAGAGGGTACAAGCGTGATCTTTATGAAGGAGGTATTCGTGTACCTATGATTGCCTACTGGCCTGGGAAGGTTAAAGCAAATACAACGAGTAATCACATTTCTGCTTTTTGGGATTTCTTACCTACGGTTTGCGACATTGCAGAAATAGATTCACCAAAGGGCATTGATGGCATTTCGTTTTTACCGGAGTTATTGGGTAAGGAGCAAGCGCAACACAAATATTTATATTGGGAGTTTAGTAAGCGAGGTGGCAAACAAGCTGTTAGGTGGGGAGATTGGAAAGGAGTGAGGTTGGACATGACCAAGGATCCTAACGCTCCAATTGAATTGTACAACCTTTCAATTGATTCGATAGAGGCAAATAATGTTGCTGAAGCTAATCCTGAAATTATAGCAAAAATTGATTCAATGATGAAGGAAGCGCATGTACCTTCAGATCGATTTCCTTTTAAGTATGAGGAAAAAAAGGAGGAAGAAAAATAACGGGTTACGAGTAACACGTCACAAGCGGACGCTTGCGATAGAGAGATTTAAGGAGATGTTTACTTAATTTTAATAAACCTTCTTAGAGTAACTTTCTTTTCCGTCTATATCAACTTTAACAATGTACAACCCTTGTCGATGGTTGATTCTGAATGAATTGTTGTCGGATTTTATTGGAGCTGAAAGAATTTGCTTTCCGTCCATAGCGTAGACGGAAATTCGGCCTTTAGACGTTTTGTTTTCTCTTAAGTTTACATGGATTTCGTTGTTGAAACCGTAAACCGAAATGTTATCGTTTTTGTCGTTCCTTTTAATTCCATCCAATAGACAAGGCTCTTGCCAATTTACAATATCAGGGTTCATCGAGATTGCTTCATTAGGTGTTTCATTGTAAGCCCAAGCTCTAATTGTGTAGCTGTTTACCAAGTTTTCTACGTCCATTAAAATCCATCCGTAATGTGTATTAGAGCCAATTTGGAATTTGAGTCCAATGTATTTTTCCGACTGATCGTTCCAATCTCCCCATAATTCGCTAGGCGAAGTGGCTGCAGCAACAGTTGGCCTCCTATGGAAATTATCTTGATCGTTGGATGGCCCAATGGAGTTAAATTCTTCAAATACTTCTGCCGACCACCATGTATATGTGGTTGTTCCCGCATATGGTGCGCAGGTAACGCTTGTAGGTAGAATACAAGTTGGGTAAATGATTCCCGAATAATTTACGACAACGTTAGCATTGGCATAGACAGAATTGTTGCCGCCTCCTCTAACCCCTAAATATTGGTATGATCCTCGTTCAGAAAAGTTGAAACTGAAATCGTCTATATCGTCGCAAAATTCACCAATATTGTTGATGTTTACCGCGAACGAACCTTCGTCGTTGGGTAAGGTTAAAATCGAATCAGGATCTACATTGTAGCCAACTATAGCAGCATTTGCATCGGTTGGAATTGAGATTGTAGAGGCTGCCACGGCGGTATAGGAAGCGAATTTGTTTAGTATTGATTTATGCATAACGTTATGATTTTCTAATAATCTTAATGTTGTTTTAAATGAAGGTTATATCCCTAATACACCAAACAAGGAGTACGTCCTAAGATTGAAAGTATCTAATTCGGTTAACAAACAATCGAAAATTACTAGATTTGAATATGGGAAAATTAATTATACCGATTCTGTTTTTACTAGCTGGTTGCGGGTTTGAAATTCCAACTACAATTAATGAAGCAGACATTGTAGGAGATTGGAGAGTAGTAAGCTGCAATATAGAAGCACCTTCGTTGTCTCCTTCGTTTATCAAAATGGCAAATGATGCCGTATTATCGACTTCTTATCAAATAAGGGCAGATCATTCTATGACCATGTTTGATATGCATAGTGTAAACGGTGCAAGTGCTACGTGGGTGTATGTTATAGATTGTGAAGAGATTCAAATTGAATATTTAAAGGATAGTGAGAGGGGGACTGCCAATTACCAAGTATCAGGGGTGAACGGAGATGAAATGGTTTGGATATCTGAGGTTTAAGGGGTGTCGAAAATTACTATGTATCTGAACCGACAGTAAGACGTAGGGGCTCTAAATAAGCAAGTTGAACTCAGCTTACAATTTTCAGTTTAAACATTTCCTCTAGTTCTGTTGCTTTATCTTGAAACTGTTCTTTAGGGATAATAAATGCATTTAATGCAGAGTGGTAAAGGAAGTAGTAATCTTCGTTTTGTTCAAGTCGATGCATTTTATCCCATTCAACAGTAGTGGTTGAACCAGGGTATTTCATGGTTAATTTGTCATCTTCTAAAGTAAGGTGATGGGTTCCTAAAACATTAGAGTTGTCTCCCTTTTCGAGTACCTTCTTAATTGATTTTAGGGTTTTACGGGTTATTCTTTTAGGTGCAATGTAAATCCAAATCGGAGTTAAAACGACTGGTACGATTAGTAAATACGGACTGCCATCGTCTATGACCTGAATGGTAAATACCACGAAAAACACAAGTGGCATAAGAAATCTGAATATTATTATTCTTTTCTTGTGATCTTTTGAATTTGATAAGTGGGTGTCTTTGGAAGTTCATCCAATCATCCATATCGAAGTTGTATTCTAGTATCATGTTTTAAATATAAGTTAAAAGGTCCTGAACTTTTAAAATTTCAATTCTCTTTCCTCGCCAGCCTTTAAGCCCAGTTCAGAAATTATTCCGTTGTAATTGATGCTGCACGTTCCGCCAATTGGTGAAGAGATTTTTGCAGCAATCAACTTGCCCGATTTCCATTCCAGATCCACAATAAAACCACCGCGAGCTTTTAAACCTTTAACAGAACCATTTTGCCATTCGGAGGGTAGGGCGGGCAATAATCTTAAAGTGTTTTCCTCGTGAGATTGTAAAAGCATTTCGGTTAAGCCAGCTGTAAAGCCAAAGTTTCCGTCGATCTGAAAGGGTGGGTGCAAGTCGAATAGGTTTTTGCCGATGGATTTTTTTAGCAACATTTGAATGTGCTCATGTGCCATGTTGCCATTCATTAGCCTAGCAGAACAATTAATTAGCCATGCACGACTCCAACCTGTACCCGCGCCACCGTTGGCTAATCTGTAGTCCAACGTTTTTCTTACAGCCTCAAATATTTCAGGCGTTTCAGATTGTGTGATACTGGTTCCGGGATGGAAACCATACAGGTGCGACATGTGTCTGTGTCCTGGTTCTCTTTCTTTATACTGTCTGTCCCATTCTAAAATTCTTCCGCCTTCACCCAATACAAATCCCGGACGCAATTTCTTGTGTTGCTGTTTTACTTTTTCCAGAAATTCATTGTTGATTCCTAAGATTTCGCATGCTTTTGTATAATTGGTAAAAACTTCATCAATCACCTGTTGGTCCATAGCACTACCTAAACATGAAGACACCGTATCGTTTCCTGCTGTTATGTATCTATTCTCAGGAGAGGTGGAGGGGGCCGAAATTAATGTTCCGTCTCTTGGGTCTTCGATGAGCCAGTCGCTGTAAAACTTCGCCACTTCTTCAATTGCTGGAAATGCTTGATCTTTTAAAAAGGCTTTGTCTTTGGTAAATTCATAGTGTTGCCAGTAATGTTGAACCATCCAACCACCTGCACCCAAAGAGCATCCCCAATAAGGTCTTGGTGCTCTCATCCAAGTTGGTGCCCATAAATCTGTGGCATGAGGCAAGTAGGTTCCGCTACAGCCGAAGTTTTCGCTTGCTGTAGTTTTCCCATTTTCAATTAGTCTATCTACAAATTTAAACAGAGGCTCGTTGAGTTCACTTAAATTAGTCATATCGGCTAGCCAATAATTCATCTGTAGGTTGATGTTCAAATGATAATCAGCATTCCAAGGTGCCATTATGCGGTCGTTCCAAAGCCCTTGTAAATTCGCAGGGTTGCTTCCTGGTCGAGAAGAACTGATTAACAGATATCGACCATATTGATAAAGCATCGTTTCCAAATCCAAATCAACCCCACCATCTTTTACCTTTTGCAACCTTACATCCGTAGGAATAGAATCGAGGTTGTTGCCGTTTAACTCGAGTGCTACTCTCGAGAATAAGCTTTGATAGTCTTTAATGTGATCAGCTTGTAGTTTGTCAAAACTCAAATCTTCAATTGCATCTAAATCTAACTTGTTCTGATTTTGGTAATCGTCGAAGTAATACGATGAATTAGATACCAAATAGAAAGTAGCTTTCTTTACATTTTTCAGTTCCTGATAGTCGTCGCCTGAAATCACTTCACCGCCTTCATTCTTAACATGCAAACAGGTTTGAAACTTTACACCACTTTCTAGAGGGTAAACACCATCATCTTTACGATGGCCGGGCTTGTAATTGTTTCCCCTAAATCTACCTGCATGTTGGGTAACTTCTCCATCCATTGTTAGGAGGTTGGCGCTTACGATGGTTGAGGCTGTTGCTTGGCCTTCGTCTTTAGGTCTTGTTAGTCTGATTTTACCGTTTAATCCTTCCTCGGCTTCGGAAGTTAACTCTACCATAATCGTTTTACCGGGTGCCGAAACAAAGATTTTCTCTGTAATCAATTTCCCATTCGATTTATATGAAATGGTTGTTGTTGCCGTGTTAAGATCCAGCTCTCTTTTGTACTCGGTAATGTTTTGGTGATCAAAGTCGATAAATAAATCTCCCAAGGTTTGGTGCGATCGTTTAACCGTTTTGTTAGAGAATTTGGTTACGAACATTGTATCGGCTTCAACAATCTTTCCATCAAAAAGTAATTGTCTTAAGGCTGCAAGGTCTTCTTTATTTCCTTCGGGGTGGTCCCATTGTCCTTCGAATCCGGGCCACATAGAATCGTCGTTTAATTGAATGCGTTCGTTGGATGTATTGCCAAAAACCATTGCGCCAATTTTACCATTTCCCAAAGGGAGGGCATCATTCCAGTTTTCGGCTGGTTGTGTGTACCACAAGGTTAACGATTTGTTTTTTTCTAGCTTTTGCTCTGTGCACGCACTAAGTATTGTTAATACTGCAGCACTTAAAATAATGGAGATTGTTTTAAAACGGATCACGTGTTTTACTTACTGTTTTTTGTATTTGTAAATGCGTAGAGTGGACAAACAATAATGTTTTTATACTCCGTAAAGTTTTCTAATGAAAGGCGATATCCATATTTGTTTTTTTTCTCTTTCATAAATAAGAACATACTATTCATTGACCCTTTCGAACCTGATTTTATTTCAAGCGGGATGATCTCGTTATTTTTTTGGATCAGGTAATCTACTTCAGCGTTGCTGTTAAGAGCCTCTCTATGCCAGTAGTATAATTCTGTTTGAGTATAGCATGATGAGTTTTTTAGCATTTCTAAACCGATAAATTGTTCTGCGATTCCACCTTTATTAATTAGGTTAAATTCGAGACTAAATAGGAGCTCAGAGATATCTATTTGTAATAATCGCTGAAATATGCCAGTGTCGAATAACAGCATTTTTCGTTTTTTAGGATTTACTTCGGCTCCTAAAGGGATGCCGTTGGCGGATGTGTGTGTAACTGGAATTACCATCCCCGACATGATTAATAATTTTAATGCTTCTTTAATTTGAGGAATGTTTAATTCTTGTGATGCTTTCTTGAATACAAACTTTCCGCCGTTCTGCTTAACTACCGAGGCAAATACTTCTTTGATTCTTGAAGATGGAACTCTGTTTTTATACTTGGCAAAATCGGTTTGAAAGGATGAGATTAAGTCATCTAAGATTCTTTGGCATTTTGCTAAATCCTCGTTAGTTGCGTAGCTTTTAATTACTTCAGGCATTCCTCCAATTATAAGGAACTTCTTAAGAAAGCCTAATAGCTTCTCATGTATGGGAATAGCAAGAGGGGATTTTGCATTTGCTTTCCTTTTTGCGTTTAACAATTTTTCTTGTCCCATTCCTAATAGAAATTCATCAAAGGACAATGGAAACATATATATGGAGCGTATTCTGCCTACCCCGAAAGAGGGGAGCTCTTCAAGTGCGAATTCCAATAACGAGCCAGCTGCTATTAAATGTAATTCTGGCATTTTTTCATAGAAAAAACGCAAAGATGAAATAGCTGTAATACAGGTTTGTATTTCGTCGAAAAAAAGCAACGTTTTTCCTGGTATAATTTCTTTGTCAAACAGAACGGATAAATCCTTACATAATTGAACAGGAGTTAAATCTCCTTCAAACAGGGCGTGAACACTTTTGTGTTCTTCAAAATTAATCTCCAAAAAGGTGTCGAAAGTATTACCTAACCTCCTTATTGAAGATGATTTGCCGATTTGTCGTGCTCCTTTTACAAGCAGTGGTTTTCGGTCAGATTCGTCTTTCCAAAGGGCAAGTTCTTTATCAATATTTCGCTCTAAATACATGTTGATAGTAATTAATCAAAGGCAATAATAGGTAGTTAAATTGATTAATCAAAGGCAATAATGGGCGGATAAAGGTATTAATCAAAGGCAATAACGTGTATCTGTTTCAATTAATCAAAGGCAATATTGAATGCGTTAATTGATTAATCAAAGGCAATAATGCGTTATTGAAAGCATTAATCAAAGGCAATAGTAGAAACGAAAGACGGATTATTTAAGTTGAAACTTGAAATCTAAAATTCTTAATGGAGTAGGGGCACTCTTTTTTTCTGGATAGCCTTGAACCAAAATTGATAAGACTCCATCTGTTTTCCAGCGGTATAAATCGCCAAGCATTTCGTTAAGGAAAGGTCCCTTTTCTGTGTGGATAATTTTCCAGTCTGTCCACTTAGCACCGGCAGTTGCAGCGGCAATAATTAACTGACCTGAGTCAAAATAAATTTCATGCGCCCATTCTGCATCTTCCGATTTAGCTCCGTAAATAAGAAAAATATTGTCGTCTTTATCTATAAATACTTTGGGTCTACTACCTGCTACTAAAGGGGTTTCGATATGCTCCCATTTGCCAGATTCCGTTCTCCAATAGTGATGGTATCTTCGCGCTTCTGGTTTTCCCCAACGGTGCTCGCTCAGTTTGCTTCCTGATGCTGCTATCGTTTCGTCTGAACAATGCCACATTATTACGTGCAATCTATCTTTAGAATCGATGGCTTGTCCGTGGGTATTCATTAAGCCATGCTTTCTACTAATATCGGCTACTTTAATTCCTGGGGAATGAATGTAGGCAAGTCTTTTGAGGTCTTCACCTGCATTGTTTTTCCAAGAATGGCCACCATTTTCGCTGTACATATAACTCAAATCGTGGTTGCTCGCGTTGCTATTCCCATTTTTCTCTCGCCAAACCCAAGTGGTGTGTAGATTACCTTTTGAATCGTAATCGTATCCATTTGGGTAAGCATTTCTCCTTGGACTTTCGTTTAAATCATCTCTGTAAATCCCATCACTATCATCAATTTGCCATGGTTTGCTCCAAGTACTTGTTTCTACGTTGTATTCGGCCATCATATTTTCTCCGTTTCCTGAACCATTTTGACGGTATCTAAAACTTAATCCGCCAGAAGGAGTCTGGAAAAAGCGAGGATAGGTGACTCTCGGAATAATATCAGACCAATAGTTGGCCAATCTATCTCTGATTTCTCCAAATAGAGCAGCTTCCCATTTAACTTGTTCTGGATTATTTGCTGCGTTTTTTTGAGATACTCTATAATGCAATGTATCTACATGGTGATCGAATGCAATATGGATAGTTCCATCGCCAGGAGCTATGCCAATTGAAATGGTGTTGTGTGCGTCGTCGTTGTCGTATTTATAATCATCGAATTTGATGATTTCCCAATTGCCTTCGGGAGGTTTTCTTCTTGCAATACATACTTTCCTTTGCGAATCGTAGTAGCTCACGTATTGAAATCCTTTGTGAGATGCTACTACATCTTGTTGAAATGCTTGTCCGTTTATACTTTGTCCGAATCTACCATCGATGGTTAATGCAAGTGCGTCTACTTGAGAATCGTCAATTTTTATTGCTTGTAAATTGTTTTCTTGCGCAATTGAGGTAAGGCCGATTGCGGATAATACAAGGGCAATGATGTACGGGGATAAATTCTTCATTTGTATGTTTTGGGTGATGCTAAGATGGATATAATTATTTGTTAGGGTATCCTGTGGGGTGCTGAAAGTTTGCTATTTAACAGTAATATTAGTCTGAAACTATGTTCTCGATACACGGCGAAGAAGCCGCACTCGAACTCACAATGATTTCCATCTAATAATGACTTTGCTTTAAAACCCCTCAGTCCAGCCCATGGCTGTACAGTGTATTGCTCGCCCGCAATAATCCTTGGAAAAAGGACTATTACGAAGTAATACCCTGCTGGCATTACGTTGATAATTATTGTTTAATTTTTTCTTTAAAATACTCGTTGAAATTATAATACGAATAAGGAGATAGCGGTGCCCATTCTTTTGGGATGTGAGATTTTAATTCATCGATCACTCCTTTGAGGTTATCGAGTTTAGCCATGTTGCTCCATTCATTTGGATCTTTTGTTATGTCGTATAATTCTTGTGATCCATCTTCATATTGGATAAGTCTGTAGTGGAAATTTCTGATTGAAAAATTTCCAACGCCGTAGAATGTCATTGCTGGGTGTGGCCATCTTTGAGAAGGCTCACTAAAAAGACTAGTAAGCGAATGTCCTTCGTTCATTTTGTTTGCTGGTAGCTTACACATCTCTACAAGGGTAGGGTACATATCTATTAATTGTACTGGTTGGGCACATTTAACTCCACCTTTAGCATTAAGCGGTTTGAATATGAGAAGCGTTCGGGTGTCTCTTTCCCAGAGTGCTTGCTTTGCGAATCTGTTCTTTTCTCCTAAATGATAACCATGATCTGACCACAACACAACGATTGTGTTATTGGCGTATTCGGAATTTTCTAACTCGTCTAATACTTTTCCAATTTGAGCATCTACAAAAGCAATGCAGGCCATGTATGCTTGTACAGCATATTTCCATTCACCCGACTTAATGAGTTCTTCCGTTGTTGGCATTTGAGGAGCATTGGAAACTATCTTGCCCATTTCGGGAATGTCGTCGTAATCGTTTTTGTTGTATGGTGGTAGTTTAATGCTGTCGATAGGAAACATGTCGAACCATTTTTGAGGTGCATACCAAGGTACATGAGGCCTTACAAATCCCACTGCCATAAAGAAAGGTTTTTCGTGTTCTTTATTAAGTTGGTTTACTGCCCAAGCAGCACTTTTATAATCGGTCATAGAGCTGTCGTACTTTGGATACGCTCCCCAATCGGTTTGAGTACTGCCTATTTTCCCCTCTATTTTTGATGGATCATATTTAAACCTTACTTCTGGTTTAGGCCCCATCCATTCGAATCCACCTCCATATTCATCAAATGTTTTAGCACGATCTCCATTGTGATAAATTTTTCCAACTGCCATGGTTTTGTATCCATGTTGCTCAAAATAATCGGGCATAAAAATGCATTCTTTGGTTGCTTTATTGGACTTGGCTATACTGGTATCTTTAAGTTGAAGGTAATTTCCTGAAGTTGTTGGAAGTAAGCCTGTCATTATGCTTGCTCTAGATGGACCACAGATAGGAGCTTGGCAATGGGCGTTTGTAAATAGCACGCCTTGGTTTGCTAGTCTGTCAATATTTGGTGTTGGCACTTTAATAGAACCGTTTAAACAATTTACGAAGTCGTTTAAGTCGTCTACTGCAATAAAGAGTACGTTGGGTTTGTTATCATCCTTCGCTAAAACTTCCAACTTCACTGAAGTTCCGTTGGACGAGTCGGAGGACGAGGCCTGTCCAAAGCTATTAATGTTTAACCCAATCAAAGTGAAAAGGGCAAGTACTGTTTTCATCCTTTTCATTTTAATCTTTAACTCCTGTAGAATGCATCATTTTTAGTCTCCAACCAACTTTGGTATTAACAGCTAAAGCACTTTCTAACCATTTGGCATTTCCAACAATGCTGTCGTTTTTGGTGAATTCGGCGAAGTTGAAATAGGCTATTTGCATGGACTCCCCGTATTTTTCGATGGAGATGTATTCCATTCTATTTGTTCGTTTTGGGCGTTTGGTTCTTTTGAGTTGGTTGCGCATAAATTTCTTGATACGATCATTATCCCAAATTACACCTTGCTCTAATATAATAAAATCTTCGGTGTGGTAGGTGTTAATTTTTGTAGAATCTACGCCTGCCCATAAATGATCGAAGGCTCCTTGAACAAGGTCTTTCGCAATTTGTTTTTCTGCTTCGGTAATTGGCGCTTGTTTATTATCGGCTTGTGGAGCTTGACATGCGCCAAGAATTAATAAGAAGAGAATTGCTTTTTTCATTGTTTTGGATTTTATCTATATGGATTTTTCTCCCATTCGTATCTTTTGTTTACATCAAAATCAGGGTTGGGAACAGGGTATTGCGCTTTGGTTTTTTGTTGCCAAACTTTTAAGGTCTTTTTCATTTCTTCAAATTTATCGGGGAAGCTAAACTTGAGATCTGTCATTTCGTGGATGTCTACTATTAAGTTGTAGAGTTAAAATTCTTTGGTCACTAAGTTTTCTACAATTTTCCAATCTCCTTTTCTTAATGCCGACATTGGTTGCTCGTGGTGATAAACAGGGTAGTGGGTAAAGATTTCTCTTTCTGGATCGAATTTGTTTTCCGTTAATGCTGGTATCATAGAAAACCCGTCCAAAACTTGATTCTCTAGATCTTTACCTTTTGATAATTCTTGGAAGGAGGGGAAGAAGTCTACGCTTGAAAAAAGTGCATCTGTAGTAGTTTGGGGTTTCACCTTTCCTAGCCACTTTACAATTAATGGTACTCGAACACCTCCCTCATACAAGGTTCTTTTTCTTGCTCGGAAAGGTGCGTTAGAAGTTGCAACGTATCTCAAAGGATTTTCTTCTGGATATACGTTTTTACTATCTCCACCTAATAATGGAATATTATCAAAACGATTATCTACGCCACCATTATCGGAATAGAAAATAAAGATGGTATTGTCCATTAAACCTTCTTTTTCTAAAGTTTGCATAATGTCGCCAACGCTTTTATAAATGTGTTCTATCATTGCTGCATAAACAGCATTGCACGAATAATCAGGGTCTTTTTTCTTCTTTAGATATTTGTCTATTAAGTCTTTGTCGGCGTCTAATTGCACATGCACATCATAATGAGAGATGAAAAGAAAGAATAGCTCATTCTTATTTTTCTTAATGAAATCGATGCCCATATCCGTGAGGCTTTCGCTTAATCGTTTCTTTTCGGTTGACTTATATTCTGGTTTGAAATCGGGATTGTAATATCCTCCTCCAGCATACATGTGTGCTTTGTCGTAGCCACGTGAATCGGGGAGGTGATCGTTGCCTTGGTTCAAATGCCATTTGCCAAAATAACCAGTTTTGTATCCAGCATCTTGCATCATATTTCCGATGGTGGTAATGTTGGCGGGTAGGTGTTGAACTTTATGATGAGGTACAGTAACTTCCTCGTAAGGTCGCCAATGGCCGGGAATAAAATCGAAGATTCCAACTCTAGCTGGGTACCGCCCAGACTGAATACTTGCTCTTGTATCAGAACAAACTGGTGCAGCATAGGCGTTGTTAAACAACACACCTTCGCTTGCTAATTTATCAATGTTAGGCGATTCGTTGAATTTGTTGCCATAGGCTGGCAAATCTCTTCCTCCAAGATCATCAGCCATTATTAAAACAATGTTCGGCAAGTCCTGTGCTATGCTACCAATAGAGAATAGAATCCCAAGGATTAATACACTTTGGATCTTGATGTATGCTTTAATCATTTTTTTAGATAACCTGCTTGTGTTGTCTTATCGGCTCTAAGCAAGTCTTTTTGATAGCTCAGATTTTGCCCTTTACCAATGTACATTTCAGTTACATTGTATTTGTCATCAAAAGTAATTAGGCCGAATTGCCCTTTAAAAGAGAATTGGAGTTCATTATTTACATATTCATCTTCTATGCTTTCTTGTAGGATAATATATTGCCTAATTGTTTTGCCTTCTATTTTACTTACAACTTCCACGCCTTTAAAGATTCCATCTTGCATTAATCGTTCCACAGACTGAACAACTGGTTCGGCACTGTATGATTCGTACACAACTGCAAATGGGTTCTTCCACGTTTCGCCTTTATGACGAAGAATAAACGTTGGAATTTGTAAGGTGTCATATGGTTTTGGAGCGCAATGTGATTTTGGCGCCATTACTTTTGTAATCTCGGTTTCTAAACCTGCAGGAATTAACGCTCTCATGTTAATCGGTTGCTCACTCAATTGATTTGCGGAGAAAATGGCTTCCATAGAATTGCTTGATGATTTACTCGATTTTACTTCTTCGAAATAATGCCAACCTGGAAATTGATATACATCTTGACGTTCCCAAACAATTTCTCCAGACGCACTGTATCGTGTGCTATCATCAGTTAAAGATAGGGGAGTACCGTTGGAAGAAATCTCTACTTTTTCTCCTATATTGTGGTACATGTAATCGTGGTACTGAATTGACGTATCTGACTTAGCTCTAAAAATATCTAAGTAGAAGCCATGTGTTTCCGAAAGCTTAATTAATGCCAATGTACGCTGATGATTCGCTTCTTTAATCAAATTGTGCTTGTCAAACCATTCAACTGTTACAAAGGAATGATTGGGCGAAACGGCCTCCTCTGTTGGGTTTGGTTCCATTGCAGATGCTACAACTGTTTCAATTCCTAGCTCTACCCATGGGCCTTTGGAACCCGATGCGCCATTACTAACTACAGAATTATGCGCTGCAAAAATTTTGTAATAGTTTTCGTGGATGGCAGTGCCGTATTGTCCTTTGCCTCCTTCGGTTCCTAGCACATAGCCTTGCCCATACAATTCCATGTCGATGCCCGATGCATGACTGTGCACATAGCCTGCTCCCGAAAGCGTGCCCATTAAACTGTTTTTAATTTTGTTGGCAGAACTAATGTTTCTCTGAACATACAAACCTGCGTGTGGCAAGTGATTTGTTCTGTCTCTTATAGGCTCGTCCATTTTTTCTTTGTCTCCTAATCCTTCATTTGACCACAAGAGTTTTAGAGTTGACTCATGATTTTTTCCAAGTTTACTTCGGTTGTATTTGCCAGTTGATATAACGTATGAAAGCGCTTCGGAAAGTGTTTTTATTTGTGCTTCGTTGTTGTTTAGTTTGGCCATTCTAAGTGCAGCATCGAACCATAGGTAATCTAAATGCATGTGCCTTTTGCTATCTCCAAAACTCGGATAATCTTCATTTGGAAATTGCAGACTGTAGTAAACATTTAGTGCCGCTGGAATATTTGAGTATTTGTCTCCCAAGTTTATATCAGGGTATACGCCGTCTAGAATTGTCATTAAGCCTGTGGTAATATTTACTACGTGGGTGGAGTAACTCAGAGACTCTGGCCACGTATCGCCAGACTTTTCATATCGCTTTGCTACGGTTGCTAAGGATTCTTGACGCTCGGTGTCTTTATTAAGATAGTAAGCCAATTGCTCTTTACGTTCTGTTTCGTCTTCTAAGGCTAAAGTGTTGCCAAGTAGGCTAGGGGATTCTAGTACCGACCAGTTGCTACCAAGATGCCCAGATCCTTTAGCTAATTCAATATAGATTCTAAATGTAGCTTGCGCTGCTTCAAAATCGAATGGGCGTAAATCTTTGTTGGCCACGTCGTAAACTTTTCCGCCAGCTTTAAGCCAAGGATAAATAAAATCGTAAATGATTGGAATCTTAGCGCCGTAAATTCTGCATTCGGAAAGGTGCCCTTGTTGCAGAATCAATCCTCTATTATTTGGGCGCTCGTCTGAAATACTCATTTGACCAATGCCATTTACAACCGTTGCTAGTACATCTCCAGCTGCTTCTGCATATTGGTCGTCTTCTGTTAAATAATACATCACAGCATTGTCTACCGCTTCAGTTAAGGCTTGAGTTAACTCTCCAATGCCTTCGGCTTTCGTCCACGATCTGTCCCATGGGGTTTCTGTAGAATAGACTTTAATTGTAGGAGGTAAGGAGCTATCGCCTAACCAAACCAAAGGCAATACTTTTAATTTCTCAGCGCGTTCTTCTAGACTATTTGAAAGCGTTTTGTCGGTGCGTTTACTAAGAATTTTGAACATTTTTGCTGCCCAAACATTGTTCTCAATCTTGTTTAGAATGGCTTCTTTTTCGGAGGCTTTAACCCAAATAAAAGGTCGTTCGAGTTTTGTAGATTGCTCTTCCTTCTCTTGACATGCGCCTAATAGGATGCTTAGAATAAGAACAATGAGTAAATTAAATCTGTTCATTTTATTTGGTGTATACTTTAAAGTTTTTGTATTGCGACGATCTTGTGTACATGTGCCTAAGGCCAATTCGGCCTTCGGTTACAGTTTGTTTTTCGGTTAGTTTCCATGCGAATTCTTTTGAAACATCAGCTCCTTCAACCTGAAAAACGAAATCTGTATTGGTTTTAATCATGGTTATTTTATAGGTGACGTTCGGTAGAAATAATTTGGTGTCGTAATAAGAAGGCTCTATTGCCATTTGTTTGAATGTTCTTTCTGCATTAACAGGGTAGATGCGTGCTCTTACATAGTCGGGTTTGGTTAAGTCTTTGTTATTAAATGCTGCATAGCTGATGTGGAGCGTTTTCATATTATTGAAGTAGGTTCTCATGGAAGGGGTTTCTCTTTCTTTTCTCCATTCGTAAATGTTGGTAGAGTAAGGAGAGACACCAGTGGCCTGAACGTATAGGATATTGACCATTCTATGAGCAGTGTCTCGTCTGGTAAATTCATATTCTATTTTAATGTCGCCAGCGAAAGATTTTTTTGTCCATAGTACGGCGTGGTTGGTGTCGTTGAATGCTTCGGGACCTGCCGAGAACGTCATGCCTTCTTCATTGTTTTCTACCTTGGCCAGTAAGCCGTCTAAAAACCAATTGGTCTGCCAGTCTTTGGTGCAATCGTCTTCAAATACTAGATTCCAATCCTCGGATTGGTTTGGTTCTTCTGTTTCTGAATTGACCTCGGTTTGGCATTGAACCATTAAAAGGGAGATGAGAAGAATATTGAGTAGGTTGTATTTAACCATTATTCGGAGATTCTTTTTCTCATGTTTCTCGTTTTCTTAGGCTCGTAGTTTTTGATTTCAGATGATTCCAATTTTGCTGTATGACTACATGTTCTCGTAGAAATTTGTTTGTTGTGCTCGTTTCCATAGATGGCGTATTTTCCTTTGGTAAAGGTAACTCCACAAGCGGCTGATTGGGTAGGGGTTGAAATCTCGATTTTCTGTCCTTTTTGATAATCGCCTTTAAAGGATTTTTTAATTTTCATTGTAACAACATATTTGTTGTCTATTTCTTCTATTGATTTAACTTTTGCAATAAAGACTGCATCAACGGATTCTATTCCTTTTTTTTCTCCACAGCTACAGGCATAGGTTGCTACGGTGAAACTTAGGGCGAGTATTGTTATTAAAATTCTCTTCATTTTTATTTGCTTTAAGGTATCGCTAAGATGGTGATATTTTTTTGTTTGGCTGTCCTGTGGACTCTGCCTCGGTCCCTCTCTAACCAGCTACCGTGTATACACAAATGTTTTGAGTAGCTTGTAGTCCCAAAATGGAAATAGATTTTGAAGGATGCTTTGGAGATCGTAGGTTACAGCTCCGGGCGAAAAAGATGATCAGTGAATTATTTAGCAAATGTGTTCACTCAATCCGTCAAATATCAAATGATAAGGCCAGTCAACAAGCTTGGTATCGTTTTCTAAGAAACCTTAAATTCAAGTAATAAATGCAACTTTTAGATTTGCTACGTTAGGTATAAATTATCGAAACTTGAAG
>JABSPQ010000105.1 GCA_013214205.1 Flavobacteriales bacterium | reverse complement strand
TGATGCGTTTCCGTTTTCATCTAACTGAACCATGATATCGTTTGCTAGTGCAACCGGTGCAACGTTATCTTCAACAGTGATTACAGCAGTTGTTGTCGAAACATTACCGTTGTTATCAGTTACAGTTAAAGTCACTGTATTGTCGCCAACTTGAGTACAATCGAAAGCATTATTAGCTTCTAAGCTAGCAATGCCACAAGCATCATTTGAGCCTGCATCAATGTCACTTGCTGTAATACTTGCTTGACCGTTAGCATCCAATTGAACCGTAATATCGTGTGCAAGTGCTACTGGTGCTACGTTATCTTCAACTCTTACATCAGCTGTTGTCGTTGAAACGTTACCGTTAACATCTGTAACTGTTAAGGTTACTGTGTTGTCCACAGAGACTCCATAACCAAATGTTCCAGCCAAGTATCTATTAGAAGGACCTTCATCTGGAACTGTTGGATATTGAAATGCTCCTTGATAACCATAAACTCCTCCTCCTACAAACTGAATTGCTCCAGATGCATTATCGGTAGAGGTTGTTGTAGTAAGAAAGTTCCCATTTAGCTCTGCTCCATTGTACCCTTTTGCAACTACTATATAATTCCCAACACCCAAAGTTACAGGTGAAATAGATCTAACCCTATGGTTATCAATTAATGGGTCTCCTGCTCCGCTAATAGTAACATCTAATCCAGGAACAATAGTTCGTGTGTTCCTATCAAATATAGCTACTCGTACTCCCCCGCTCTGATTTCCAAAAATACCATCTGAATTATGGTCAAAAGCGCCTAATGAATTTATCGTTACATCAGATAAAACATTGAATTCATGCCCTAGTTCACCCATCCAATCTTGATTTCCCTGATTACTACTTGTCATGTACACCAAATTAGTTGAAGAGTTTTCCACACCAACGTTAGAGCAATCAAAATTTGATTTCGAAATTTCAATTAATTGAACTCCACATACATCATTAGATCCATTATCAATGTCAGAAGCAGTAATACTTGCTTGACCGTTAGCGTCTAATTGAACCGTAATATCCTGTGCAAGTGCAACCGGTGCAGTTACTTCTTGAACTGTTACTATTGCCGTTCCAGTTGATACGTTACCATTGTTATCTGTTACTGTCAATGTAACTGTATTGTCGCCAACATTTGAACAATCGAATGACTTGTTAGCTTCTAAGCTTGCAATACCACAGGCATCATTAGAACCAGCATCGATGTCAGAAGCAGTAATGCTTGCTTGACCGTTAGCGTCCAATTGAACTGTGATGTTGTTTACTAGTGCAACCGGTGCAACGTTATCTTCAACAGTGATTATAGTAGTAGTACTAGATACATTGTTGTTGTTATCTGTTACTGTTAAGGTAACTTCATTACCACCGCCAATAGGTGATGAATTAACCCAGTCAGAACTAGGATCCATTGACGTTAATGTACCATCATGGCCATTACCTGATACATCAGTTGCGATACTACTACCTGGCCCATCTTCAAATGGATAATATGCAACTAACTTAGATTCTGTACCAGAAAGTGTAGCATTCATAGAAGCTTGTATTTCACCTTGCGTTTTAGCAACATTCCAAATTCTAATTTCATCCAAAGTCCCAGGTATGGAGAATGCTTCGTTATCATCCTTATACATACCAAGAACCAAAGTTGCATCAGAGTACCAAATTGCACCATTCTCTGCAGTAGATGTTTTATCCAAAACACCATTCACATAAATTTTCATTGTTGAACCATCATAAACTCCAGCAACGTGATACCATGTATTAGTATTAAATGAATTTGTCGTTTCCATGTAAGTAAGACCTCCGCCTCCACCAACAGAATTTAATGCGAAAGCAAATTTGTTATTTGATCTTAACTCTAAGTCCCATCCTCTTTCAAAACTTCCATTATCTTGAATAAACGATACCATACTTCTCCATGTCGAATATGACCTTGGTTTTACCCAACATTCAAGAGTTATGTCTTGAGTTGGTAATCCAAGTGAGGTTGCTGATTGCCTATTTGATGCTTTAACCCAATCATTAGATCCATCAAAGTTTAACGCGTAGTTATTTGATGCGCCATTAAAAATATCATCACAATCAAAATCTGTTCTATCAACACTTAAACTTGCAATACCACAAGAACCTGTTGAACCATTATCAACATCTGTAGCAGTTATTGACCCTTGGCCATTCGCATCCAATTGAACTGTGATGCTATTAGCTAGTGCGATTGGTGCAACATTGTCTTCAACAATAACTAAAGCAGTTGTAGTTGAAACATTATCGTTATTATCAATAACTGTTAAGGTAACTGTGTTATTACCAACGTTAGTACAATCGAATGAGTTGCTAGCCTCTAAGCTCTTAATACCACAAGCATCGTTTGAACCATTGTCGATATCAGCCGCAGTTATTGATGCATTTCCGTTTTCATCTAACTGAACCATGATATCGTTTGCTAGAGCGATTGGAATCACATTGTCTTCAACAGTTACATCGAACTCGCTTGTAGTTACATTTCCCATTGCATCCATAGCAGTACAAAAAACTGTTGTTGTCCCTACAGGAAACAAGCTACCACTTACAGGCACACTAACTACTGTTGCAGAACCACTGTTATCTGTTGCATTTACCGAATAACCTACCACTGCACCGCACACACCAGCATCATTATTAACGACCATACTAGATGGAGTTGATAAAACAGGTGCCTCTGTATCTGGAATACCCGCAGCAGTAATTACAAGGTTATCAAACCCTACAACATGAGAACCTCCTCCATGCGTTACATCCTGACCTTCAATTAGGATATAGTTATAAGCACCTAACCAAGAAGACGAGACCTTACCAACAAATTCTCCATTTATTCTGATTTTTGCGGTGAATGATTCACCTGACAAAATTGCCCCAGTAGAGACCTCAATATCAATATCCCTTATTGCCGAACCAATATTCTGATCAATTAAAACCTGATTAGTAGCATCCATCACTCTTAATCTATTGTCGTGATACGCTTCTACAATTAATGCACCCGAGGTCCAAGCATTACCGCTTAGGCTTGGTGCTCCTAGTTTGATACGAGCAACACCCCCATCATAGCTATCAACAGTTGTAGATACTTTAAAACCACCTGACTCAATAATGTCCTCATCAACAAAATTATGCTGCACAACTAAAGCTGTAGACCAGTTCCAATCAGATCGAGTATTATTGTAACGAGATCCGATGTAAACTTTCCCAGCAGAATAGTACATGGGACCAATAGCTCCCTTAGCCATTCCAACGACATTATAGCCCTTAGGTGCTAACGATCCAGCCTGATCATTATTAAACCCATCGGAAAATAATACATTACCAAATACGGCAGGCGCTTGTGCTATTACCATTTTTGACAAGGATAAAACTGTAATAAAAATTACGAGACTTAACCTTCTTAAAATATTTTTTGACTTTATCATAATTAGTAATTGATATTGGGTTTAATATGTCTTGAAAATATTAACTATCTGTATTAATGAAGCGTCTAAAATTTACAAGGGCCGACAAAAATTAAAAATAAATTTTGACTTATTTAAAATTATCCCTTAACTGTCTATTTGTATCGGTGAACGGCATAATTCTCACTATAAAGGAATCAAATTCACTCATCAGTACTTAAAAGGAACTACTAAAGCTCGTGTTATTGCTATTGAAGTTCTTCGAAGGGTAAGATCTAAGATGGGGTTTAATTAAGGCATCCTTCTGCCAGATGGGCACGTCCTTTCTTGCTTGATCAAAAAACAAAGGAAAAAACTCAAGGCTGGCATTCAATTCCCATTTCATCTTCATGAGTTTCAAGTGCGGCTGGATGACCTAGACACACTTTTTGGGACACTACCTCATTTTGATTTCAATAGTCTTTTTATGCTAGGCCGCTTGAAACATCTCGTTAAAGAGTGAACTACTTTTATTTCCTAATCAAGAGCATTTCTACTCTTCTATTCTTTTGCCTTCCTGCTTCTGTTTTGTTTGAGGCTATTGGGTATTTCTCTCCAAAGTATTTGATTTCGATTTTCTTCTC
>JABSPQ010000104.1 GCA_013214205.1 Flavobacteriales bacterium | reverse complement strand
TAAAACAACCCTTCGATATTTTGCACTTGAAACTATATGGTATAACAATACAGTTACATTATGACTTTTGTGTACAAATTTACTTTCTCGAGACATCGAGTCTCAAGATAGTAATTATAACGAGGCAAGCCTCGGGGTATTAAACCCTAAAAGATCAAATAAAACAACCTGAGTCGGTAAACACTAATAGGATCGTTTCCGTAGCCAAAATCTCTAAAATTATTATAACCAACCAAGGCAGTATCGCCACCGTGATATTTTAAATCGTGCTCATAAAGCGCATAGGAAGCATTCCTTTTATTCCACGCTTCCGATGTATCCTTTACCAAGAAAGTTCGAGCTGCCAAGTATTGCTCAATTACAACCATGGTTTGCGCCATGTCTTTATTGCTTAAATAAGCAGAATCCCTTTCATGAATTAGATGGTAGATTCAAGTACTAAATGCAAGTCTTCTACCTCTAGCTGTAAATCGGCTACTTGATTTAATTCCCAAATGGTTAAAGAGGTATCCACACAATTAAGAAGCGTTCTTTTTGTATCACCGGTCCGCTCCAATTTAAAAAGCAACTTGGCGTAAAGTAATTTGGATTCATTGCTTTGATTAAGCTCAATTGCTTTTTGATAATAAAGCAGTCCTTTATCAAATTCTTCCTTACCGTAGTACTGCTAAGCCAATCCGAGATAAACCTGTTCTATATCATCATCTCCCCAATTCGATTCGTTGTTGTTAAAGGAGGCCAATGCGTCTTCTAAGATTTCGAATTTGTCGTCTCAACATGTATATGACAAGTGGTAAATTATTACAGAATGACTGTTTGGGAACCGATCTTTCAATTGTTCCTGCAAACTATCTAAGTATCCTTGACTGGGATTGTAATCATCGTATTCGTCGTACACAGCTAATTCCACAAACTGGCAGCGTTCTATGTAAATCTCCACATCATCGGGATGCGCTTCTATGTATTTATTATAGCGCTCTATACTTTGATCGTACATTAATGCTTGACCATTGCGAAGTGCTTTTATTAAGATCTCATGATTTAATGATGAGTAGACCTTGCTGGTTTTACTTGCAAACAAAGTAGCCGGAATTAACCAGCACATCAATATGAATAGTCGAAATATATATTTCATTTAGGACACTAAATCTCTTGCTTGGATATAAGACGAAGGTAATAAATACAGATAGGGCTAAATGTGTATTGCTGCATTATTTAGAAATGAGCTAATACGACCTAACATCCTGATTATCTTAAATCTAGAACTAAGTTAAATCTAGACTAAAACAAACAAATGCAAATACAATTGGCATTTATTTAATATTTTATTACCTAATTCGTTAAATTGACATTATAGATATGAAGATTACCCGAAAGCGTGCCGATAGAGGTTTACAAAAAGCAATTACTGCAGATGGTAAGGCTTACGCCATCACAAGTGATCCAGCAGCTTTAGCAGATAAAAAAGAAGAGTTAATAGAGGCGCTTGAACATATTGAAAATAAAATTGATAGGGTAATTTCTATATTAAGCTTTATCGAACATTTTGTAAGAGAAGGTGGAAAAATTGATAATGTACTTGATGATGTTATTGATTTTCTAAATAAGGTTCTTGATTCGTTAGACCAAATTGAAGATAAAATCTAGTTCTTAAGAGAATTAAAATTCAAAATTTAAACACCCATTGTTCTAAAGGAATGATGGGTGTTTTTTTATGCTCAAACAAAAGATTCTACACTTAACCCCTAAAGAAGGATTGAGTCAGAATGATTTGATCTCAAGGTTAATTACTCGTTGCTACTGACCGTGTTTTTGGGAATACTTCGCGTCGAGTTGTTTGTGGTGGTCGTCAAGATTAATTTCCCGACCTTGGATATAGGCGCTTTCCATTTTGTGCGTAAGGTAATCTAACGGATCGCCTGAGGTAATTATAAAGGTGGCGTCTTTGCCTACTTCTAATGTACCAACCTGATCGTCTACACCCAATATTTTAGCAACGCTTCCTGTAATGGCCATTAACGCTTCTTCTTTCGTTAAGCCATACGCCACTCCAATACCAGCAGAGAAAGGTAAGTTTCGACCATCCCAAAACGAGCTTCTATAGATGCAATATAATATTTCAGCATCTTGTAAAATCTTAGCTCGTTTGGCCATAATTTTCAAATCCTCATCCTGACTATTAGGCAATTGTTTTAACGGCCCTAGCATTACCGGAATGTCATTCGTTTTAAGGAAAGCAGTCATCTTCCACGCATCGTTTGCCCCAACTAAAACAATGTTAGCTACTCCTAAATCTTTTAGGGTGTTTACGGCGTCCATTATTTCCTTAGCCCCATTGGCAACCACAAACGTTCTTTTAGTTCCGTTTAAAGTTGGAACCATCGATTCTAAAATAAGATTGGTGGTTTTAGAAGCCTGATTACCGTATGCTTTAGCGTTGTTAAAAATCTTTTTTATTTCGTTTACATTCCCCTCGTAATCTTTATTTACCTCATACTTATTTTGTTTCCAAGACCACTTGTATTTTTGAGGCCAGTTGAGCCAAATACCCACATTGTCTTTAACCAATGCATCTTCCCAATTCCATGCGTCGTGTTGCATTAGGCATGATGAGTTGGTGATTACACCGCCTTTACCTGTTACATTCGACATTAAAATTCCGTTTGACCTAACTGTTGGAATCACCATATTCTCTGCGTCGTACGATTTGGCCGTGCTAACATGAGGTCTGAATTTTCCTGTTTCTGCATTGTCTTTGGTAGACAAAACCGCATTGGTTTCAACCAATCCTAAATCGGTTCTTGCATTTATAAATCCAGGATATATGTGATTTCCTTTTAGATCAATTACTTTTTTGAACGCGCTTTTTGACACACTAGATCCCTCTTGTACAAACGTAAATTTGCCATCTACAAAACCGACTGCTGCATTCTTAATTACTTTGCCATTGCCCACATGCGCCACACAATTAACGTACAAAACACTTTCGGACTGTGCTGGTGCAGGAGTTGGGATTTGAGCACTAGCGCTCAAAACCACAAATAACAATGTCGCTATGATTAATAAATTCTTCATTCCAAATGGTGCATTTCAATGTCCATACACTCGTGAACTGTTTGTCTCTTCTTTTTAACCGGTGCTTTCTTCGTCGATCCTCCGCCCTCTTCCTCACCAATCATTTTTTCTATTATTCGAGCTCGTTCCTTTTTAATTTCATTTAGTTTTTTGCCGTTCTCATCTTTGCTGTAATAACATTTACCATCGATGTAGGTTTTTAAAACTGTAGAGTAAATTGAGAGAGGATTACCGTCCCACAGTACCAAATCTGCGTCTTTACCAACTTTAATACTTCCCATTCGATGATCGAGGTGAAGCAATTTAGCAGGATTGATGGTTACCATATTAAAAGCCTCTACTTGAGTAAGCCCACCATACTTATAGACTTTAGAAGCAAGTAGGTTAAGATTACTGCCTTCGTTGTCGTTGTCGGAATTTAACGCAACCACAACACCAGCTTTGTGCATAATTTTAGCGTTGTATGGAATGGCGTCCATCACCTCTGTTTTATAAGCCCACCAATCAGAAAAGGTTGAAGCACCTGCTCCATGCGCCTGCATTTTGTCGGCCACCTTATACCCCTCTAAAATGTGTGTGAAAGTGTTAAGTGTAAATCCGAAAGAATCAGCCAAATGCATCAGCATGTTGATCTCCGATTGCACATATGAATGACATGTGATGAATCTTTTCTTTTCAAGAATCTCACCAATGGCTTCTAACTCCAAGTTTCTTCTTGGCTCAATTGCGTTTAGTTTTTCTTTTGATGAAAGCGCGTTGTATTTCTCCCAAGCAGCCAAGTATTCTTTGCCTTGTGTAAAAGCATCTTTGTCAACTTGCTCTACACCACTTCTGGTTCTAGGAAATTGATTTTGAGCATAACCGCCAGAGGATTTTTTCACATTTTCCCCTAAGGCAAATTTGATAAATCCGTCAGCATCTTTAATTTTCAATTCCTCTGCGTTGCTACCCCACCTCAGTTTTATCAACCCAGATTGACCACCAATACAATTTGCCGAACCGTGTAAAATCTGTGCTGCAGTGGTCCCGCCAGCCAACTGATAATAAATGGCAATTTCATCAGGATCTAATACATCACCTATTCTAACTTCAGCAGAATTAGATTCGGCCCATTCATTAAATCCACCAGACGCGCTAATATGAGAATGTTCATCAATCATTCCCGGTGTGAGGTGTTTGCCTGTGCCGTCGATAATCTTAATTCCCTTATCCTCTTTAAGATCCTTGCCAATAGCTACAATTTTTCCATCCTTAATTTTAACCGACGTTTTCTCTAAGTTCCCTTGTTCTTCGCATGTCCAAACCGTAACATTTTTTATAAGAACGGTTTCTGTTTTCAGGATTTCTTTAAATCCATAAGACTTATTAGGGAACCACACTGCACCTGGTTTATATTTCTGTTTTTCCTTCGCTAAAGCTTCGGCGGACAAGTCCTCTTCTTCTAAAGCTTTCTTGTATGTAGCGCTCCAGTTAAACGTTGAACCATCTTCTTTTGTACCAACTCCGCTCCATTGTCTTTTTTCAAGATCAACTGTTCCTACTAGTTTGATTAGGCCTTGTTCGTCGTCGGCATCGTAATTTATTTTAATGTCGTTCCCTCTCAAAGTAACGTTTAGCGTATAGGAAGTTGAATCCTTATTTGGCTTAACGGCAGCTTTCACTTTGCCGATTGAACCAGACACAACCAATCTTAAATTTGATTTTGAATCGGATTTAAAATCATAAATTCCTCTTAAGTCAGGGATTGTTATATCGCTAAACTGAAATCGATTTCCGTCCACCCAGTTCTCTATAATCTGATTTTCTTTATCGAAAATACTAGTGGACGAGATAAAGAAATTCGCTTGCATTCCCGTTCTCAATGCGCCAATTGTTTCGTTTGCATTAACCAATTTTGCTGGCGTATATGTCAATGCTTTTAAAGCAGATTGTTCCGAAAGTCCAGATTTAACAGCTTGCCTGAGGTGGATCCAGAACTTACTCATTTTCTTATGCCCGTTTGTAGTAATGGCAAATTCGATATCCGCTTCATCTAACATCGACAAATTGTACGGTGCTAATTCCCATGCTTTAAGGTCGCCTAAATCAACCATATCGGCAATCATGGGATCTTTAACCTCGAAAGCATCCTCAAAGTTAATTGGCACAACAATAGACGCATTGGTTTTCTTGATTTCCCCAATTCTATTGAATTCGTCGCCTGCACCAATAAGAATGTATTGATCTCCAAATTCATCACCAATGCGATCAAGTCTCAGTAAATCCAAATAGCCTCTGGCTTCGGCAAACTTTGGATATTCTCGGTTTTTATTGAATACTTCTAAAGAAAGATCGGTGTAGTTAAGTCCTTTTTGATTGTACCATTTAGCATCAAGGTAAGTTTGCCTAAGCAATGCAATGCTGCCCATTTTAGATGATGGGTAAGTTTGTGACGATTTCCCTTTATACAACGAAACCTCGGTTGAAGCTTTTCCTATAATCACCGATTTGTTGGCGCTTTTATCGTTTAGGTCTACCAATACATTGGTACCTCTAACAACACCATCACGCTGACCAGATAGCACAACGCCAAAACCGTTTTCTAAATATTTTTCAGCACTATCGCTGTTTAATTCGAATAAATCAATAGCATCTACTTCTGGCTTAACCGCCATGTTCCATCCCAATGCTTTCCCATTCGGATTGCTAAATACCGTGTTGTCTCTACTCGATTCCCCCTTTTTAAGTTTGGGCATTCCGTAAGTAGAATACAAATCAATGAATGACGGATAGATGTATTTCCCTTTCAAGTCTAGCACCACAGCACCCTTCGGAATTACAACTTCTTCGCCCGTTTTAATCACTTTACCATTCTTAATAAGCAACGTGCCATTATTTAAAACGATCTGATAATCAACATGTATTTTAGCGTTGATAAAGGCGTAAACGAGGTTCTCATTACTGTGCACCTTGTTATCATCATAGGTGCTTTGCCCATAAACTACGGAGGTAATCAAAAGAAAAAAGAAGTATAAAATTATCTTTTTCATTCTTGAGGCGTTTTCAAATATTTTTGTTTGAATTGTTTCGCGATTGCTTTGTGACGATCGTTCAAATCAATTTTTCTACCCTGTATATAAGCAAGTGTAACATTGTTGCTCTTAATATCTAAAGCGTCGCCAGTGGAAACAAATAATGTTGCGTGCTTGCCAACAACTAACGAACCTAAAATATCATCTACACCTAATATTTCGGCAACGCTCAATGTTATTGCTGTTAAGCCCTGTTCTAATGTAAGTCCATTACCTACAGCCATTCCAGCCCAAAAAGGTAAATTTCTCACATCGTACGTACTCCAATCCTCATGGATGCAAAACTTAACTCCTGCCTCCTGTAAAATACTTGGGGTTTTAAACTTCATATCGATATCGTCATCTTCAGAATTAGGCAATTGAATGGCGCTTGGCAACATTACAAAAATGTTATTTTCTTTAAGAAAACCGGTACACATGTAAGAATCTCTAGCACCAAAAAGCACCATTTTCACGACACCTTGAGCTTTGCAAAAGTTAACAGCGTCTTTAATTTCCTCCAACAAACTCGCTTTAACAAACAGTGTTTGCGATCCGTCGAACAGACCTTTCATCGCTTCTAACCTTATGTCCTTTTCTCTGTGATCTGTTTCTGCGTACGCCTTCGCATTTACGAAGATGTTTTTTAAGTCACTCAATTTATCATCGTACCCTTTTCTTCTTTTTATCGGGTCTCCCCTGCCGCCATACGAACTTGGCCACATCAATGTTAAGCCGTCATCCATTTTTATAACAGCGTCGTCCCAGTTCCACGCATCTAATTGCACAACAGAAGAAGAACCCGATAACAAACCTCCCACCGGTGCAATTTGCATTACCAAAACACCATTTGCTCTCGCAGTAGGAATAAAGAATGATTCCGTATTATATGTTGTTATAGCACGATAATGTGGACGATGATCTATGATATAATCGCCTTTGTTTGTTGTTTTTCCAATGCCCTCTACTTCTTCTAATCCAAGAATAGTTTGTGCTTCAATTAAGCCGGGGTAAACATGTTGACCAGCCATGTCAATAACCTCATCGAAGCCACTTTGATCTACACTAGCACCCTGTTCGCTTACCAATGTAATGATGCCTTTATCAAACCCAATAGCGCCACTTTTATATACAGTTCCGTTTCCAATATGAACAATACCATTGATGAGTAAAATGCTTTTGGTTTGATCTACGGCAGGTACAAGCATAGGAGCTTGTGCCATTCCCTGAAGAAATGCCAACGCAAACAATATCAACAATAGTCCCTTTCTCATTGGTGAAGACAGTTATAATCTTTTCTTTCTTTTGCTACAGGCTTTCTAGTTTTCTCGCCATCCTCTGCAGCAACAAGCATTTTAGCAATAAGCCTAGCACGCTCTTTTTTAATTTCCGCTCTTAATTCAAGGTCTCTTTGTCTATCAAAATAAACAATGCCGTCAACAAAATTCTTTTCTACTTTGGAATAAAGCGACATTGGGTGACCGCTCCAAATAACCACATCGGCATCTTTACCAACTTTAACACTTCCCAATCTATCATCGAGGTGTAGCGCTTTAGCAGGATTGAGTGTAATGAGTTTCCAAGTATCCTCTTCCGATAAACCAGCATATTTAATTGCCTTGGCAACATCGTGATTTAATCGGTTTGATTGATATGCTATATCTGAATTAAAACAAACATTTACGCCTTCGCTAAAAAGAATTCCGGCAGCTTGTGGAATGCCATCTTCCGCTTCTATTTTATATCCCCACCAATCTGAAAAGATAGAGGCGGTAACACCACGCTTCGCCAATTCGTCAGCAATTTTGTACGTTTCCATACCATGCGTAAAGGTGTTTATTTTAAAGCCATAATCGTCGGAAACCCTTAACAACATCATCATTTCCGACTGGAGGTAGGAATGACAGGTTATGTGTAATTCGCCATTTAATATGCTTACCAATCCATCGAGCCGGAGGTTCTTTTTAGGCCGTTTTACAGTTTGCTGTTTAGATGCAGATAGTGCGTTATAGGTTTCCCATTGTTGCTTGTAAATAACCGCTTGGTTAAACATGTCTCGGTAATATCCGTCCATGCCCAACCTTGTACCGGGTAATCGCTTACCCGATCTCTCATTATGCTCTGTAGTGTTTTCGCCCAATGCGAACTTTATAAATTTATCGGCACCCTGCAGCACCATTTCGTTGGCTGTTTTACCCCATCTTAATTTTACAATGGCAGATTTACCTCCTATCAAGTTTGCCGAACCATGGAGCAATTGAACAGTTGAAACACCCCCTGCCAAAATCTGATAAATTCGAACGTCCTCTGGATAAATCACATCGTTCTCATCCACCTCTGCACTACAGTTAGTAGCGCCTTCATTAAGTCCGCCTCTAAGCGCAAAATGAACATGCTCATCTATTATCCCAACAGTAAGGTGCATACCAGTTGCGTCAATAATTTCGGCTCCTTCTGCCGTTAAGTTTTTTCCTATTGCAGCAATTTTACCATCTCTCAGTAACACGTCTGTTTCCTTTAAAGTTCCGGCCTCCTCGTTAGTCCAAACTGTTGCGTTTTTTATAAGCGTTGTTTTCTGAGTTGGATGCTCTTTAAAACCGTAGGCTTTATTGGGGAACCAAACGGCTCCAACACTTGGCTTTTCCTTTTCTTTATCAGGTTTTTTCTTGTCCTTTTTGGTAATTTCTTTAGCATAAGCAGTTGACCAACTGAGGATATTTCCGCTCTTGTCTTTTCCTGTACCTGCCCAGCTATTCGATTTAAAATCAACCGATCCAGCAAGTCTGTAATATTCATTTTCGCCAATTCCGAAATTTAAAGAAACATTGTGTCCATCTATTCTAAGATGCACATCAACTTTGGTAGTGTCGCTAATTTTTAGTTTCCCTTTTGGCTTCTCTGGCTTTCCTGTTACCATTAACTTGTACGTTCTTGCACCAATCAGCAAACTGTATTCTCCAGTAGGATTATGGAAGTTAATTGGCTTGATAATGTGTTGTGACCCGCCAACCCAGTTTTCATAGATCACATTTTTAGCATCGAAAACATTGCCTTTTGAAATTATAAAATTGGCTCTCATGCCTTTTTTCAAAGCACCTATTTGATCTTCAACTCCTATTAATTCAGCAGGTCCAGAAGTAATTGCCCTTAAAGCAGTTTCCTCACTTAAGCCATAAGAAATCGCTTTTCTGATATTTTTAAGGAAGTCGCCTTTCTTTTTAAGTCCGTCGGCAGTGAAAACAAAATTGATTTGTGCCTCCTCTAGTTTAGCCGCATTAGCTGGAGCCATTTCCCAATGTTTCATGTCTGCCAGTTGCAACATTCTGGTGTACTGATCATCTGTAACGTCGAACGCTAAAGGGAAATTAAGAGGTACAATAAACGTAGCTCCTGTTTTTTTCATCTCGTCGATTCTTCTGTACTGATCGCCCGAACCTTTGATGATGTACTGATCGCCAAAAGCATCGCCTATGTTATCGGCACGAAATTTTTCTATATAATCGCCTACTTCAAATATTTGAGGTAAGTTTCTGAATTCGTTAAATGCCTCCCATGTTGCATCGTATTCTTTATTTTTTACTTGCTCATACCATATTGCATCGTGATAAGATTGCTTTAACAAAGCAGAAGCACCAAGGTGAGCCGTGGGGTATGCTTGTGGCGAACTTCCTTTCTCGAAAGAAAATCCCATTGAAGCACGTTTTTTTAATATTGAATGATGCTCATGTTTGTTGTCTAAATCTACCAATACTGATGTGCCACGAACAATGCCATCGTTTTGCGATGTAAGCACAGCACCAAATCCGTTGTTTCTATATCCTTTCGCTGCTCCATCGTTTATTTCGAATAATTCTACGGCGTCTACTTCTGCCCGGATGGCCATGTTCCAGCCGTTTACATCTTCATCTATCTTATCATATTGTTGCCAGCCGTATCCACTATGTTTCTTCACTTTTGGCATGCCATAGCTGGAATACAAATCGATGAAGGAAGGATAAATTACTTTTCCTTTTAGATCGTGAATTACAGCACCTTTAGGGATTTTTACATCTGTGCCAACTCCAATAATTAATTGATTTTTAATTATTAGTGTAGCGTTTTCAATTACTGTTTTATGGTCGAGGTAAATTTTTGCGTTGGTAAATGCATGAACAAGTTCGGTTTTGTTTGCAACGCCGTTTATATGGAATGTTTCTTGCGAGACCGCCAATTGATGAGACGTGAAAAGAAGAAGTATTAATACTAGTATTCGATTCATTTGCTTGTTTAATGCATCGGGTTAAATGTACATTTATAAAGGAGGATTCTAGCAGTTTCAGACAAAAAGTAATTCTTTTTTGATTCGGTTTTTAGAATATAATACTGTGATTCTGAGTTTTATAGTGGTTGATTCCGATTAAGGTTGTTAGGGTTGAATTTATAACCCCTCAGTCACCTTTTAGGTTTGCCTGCGTATTAACAACTTAGATTAATATACAAAAAAAGAATGGGGTGAACTCGCTCAGTCTCTAGGCTAGTGACCTATAATGCGTATTAGTCCCCCATTCTTTAATTCCGTTTCCAAGAACCGTTTAGAATCGTAGGCATAAATGCCTTTTAAAGGTTTTGGTTAAAAGCAACATAATCATCTAAATCTAAAATTATGAATAAAAAGGAAACTGTTGGTATAGACATCTCAAAAAGTACATTCGACGCTTATTTATATGTAAATAGGAAACACAAAGAGTTTAGTAACAACCCGAAAGGGTTTACCGCTTTGGTTAACTGGCTGGAAGCATGTTCAAAATCGAAAATTAATGAGATAGGAATCTGTTTTGAACACACTGGCTTGTACTCTTTGCCTTTGGCTACTTTCTTTTACAAAATAAAAATTATTTATTCCATGCTACCTGGCATGGAGATTAAGAAATATTAGGGAATTCCAAGAGGCAAAAACGATAAAGTGGACGCGCTACGAATAGCAGAGTTTGCTTTCTTGAGGAGAGATAAATTGAAACCCTATAATCCTCCCTCAACCAACCTATTAAAACTCCAGAGTCTAAATACTCTTAGAGCAAGAATGGTAAAGCACAGAGCTGGATATAAAGCTTCTTTAAATGAGTATAAAACTATATTAAGCCGAAAGGATAATTTTGTCCTTTTCCAAGAACAAGAAAGGTCGATAATCCATCTTAATAAAGTTATAAAGAGAATTGATAGTGAGATACAAAATATAATAGATCAAGATGAGCAACTAAGTCATCATTATAAACTCATTATTTATGTAAAGGGAATAGGCCCAGTATTAGCGTCTTACTTCCTGGTAACCACCAATTGCTTTACTAGCTTTAGTGATGCTAGAAAACATGCATGTTATGCGGGTATAGCTCCTTTTTCATATCAATCCGGAACAAGTATCAACTCTAGGGCAAAAGTGAGCCATATGGCAAATAAGACAATGAAAGCACTATTAAATCTAGGGCCGGATCAGCCATACTAGCAGATCCTGAACTAAAGGCGTATTACAACAGAAGAGTAGAAGGCGGGAAAAGTAAAACGAGCACTCTTAACATCATTAGAAACAAGTTAATAAGCAGAGTATTTGCTGTCGTTAAAAGAGGAACTCCTTATGTGTCTTTAAACCAATTTGCTGCTTAAAATAAATATTAAATATTATTAGGTTTAACCTTAGAATACGCGTGCCGCGTGACAGTATCCCCTTGAAGGAAGGGGAGCTGTATGTTGTACTGAAATAGCTTGACAGATTTATATGTTATTTCTGTTCTAGGTTTACAATGATAGTTTATTCCTGTAATAACTTTACAGGTTGTTTATAATAGTTCTTCCATTTTCTTTTTAAAGGCCCTGAAGTTTCATGTGCTTGTTCAGGTGTTAACATATTTATGCTCATATGTGGTCTATACTCATTGCATGTTTTAACACCCTGATCCAGACGTTCATTAATTGATAATGATTGATTCTGAATTTGGT
>JABSPQ010000103.1 GCA_013214205.1 Flavobacteriales bacterium | reverse complement strand
TCTCCATCCAAACAAGTAAGCAAACATGAAGCATGTTGATCTGTTTGAGCCGAAATGGTTAGCTCTGTTGGCTCTACAATAACGATGCTGTTTAGTGTTTCACAGCCGTTACCATCTGTTATCGTTACATTGTATGTTCCGCCTGAAAGACCGGTTAAGTCTTCTGATGATGCAGCAGGGAACCAATCATAGGTAAACCCTTCTGTTCCTCCACTTGGACTTAAGTTTACTGACCCATTTGCATCTCCAAAACATCTTAAATTGACTCCGATGATGTCTGAAATAACCTCTGGATTTTCAACCAATGTTTCAAATGTTGAGCTTACGCATCCATTACCATCCGTTACCGTTACGTTGTAAAGTCCTGCTATCAAACTGGTAGCATCTACTGTTGTTTCTGTAGTATTTGATGTCCACTTGTAGGAGTAAGCTCCTGTTCCACCACCTGGTGTTACAGACATACTACCATTGTTGTCGCCAAAACACAATGGGTTAATTGGGTTAATCATAACTGCTGTTACCAAAGGCGGATCAACAAGTGTAATGTACCCAACTCCAACACATCCATTTACGTCGGTTACCGATACCTCATAAGGTACATCTCCATATAATCCTACCGCTGAACTTGTTTGAACAGAAATGTCTAAATCATTATTACTTGTTACCAAGTTCCATTCTACATCATAGTTTAAATTACCTCCCGTGATAGTTACAGCTGCAGCACCATTGTTGTCTCCATGACACAATGGATCAACGCCAACTACTTCTACATTTACTCCTGCTGGGTCAAACAGTTCTCTTGTGGCTGTGGCAGCACATCCTTTGCTATCCGAAACGATTACAGTATAGATACCCAAGCCAAGTCCTGTTGCAGTTGTTGTATTGCCCCCAGACGGCGACCATGTATAATCGTAAATTCCATCACCACCACCAGCGACTACTGTTATATCTCCTGTAGTAACACATGTTGGATTGGTAGAACCAGTAATGTTGGCAGTTACTTGAGCAGGTTCGGTAACATCGTCTTCGGCTGAGATGGTACAACCGTTAGCATCGGTAATGATAGCTATATAGGTTATACCTCCTGTACTTCCCTGTAAATCAGTAACCGTATGACTTGCTCCTGCAATGTTTAATTGGTCGTTGCCTGTTCCACCGCTCCAATCTACATCGTAAAGCGTAGTTCCGCCTAAGATATCTACCGTTGCAGTTCCATCATTATCTAGCGTACACGTTTCTGGCGTTGTAGTAACTGATGCTGTTAACGGCTCTGGCTCAGTAACAACATCCTCCGCAGAAACTGTACAACCATGATCATCGGTAATGATAACCGTATAGGTTGTTCCACCAATGCTTCCCAATAAACCTGTAGCTGTATGGCTTGCACCAGCAATGTTGTTTTGGTCGTTGCCATTTCCATCGCTCCAATCTACATCGTAAAACGTAGTTCCTCCTAAAATATCTACTGTTGCCGTTCCATCGTTGTCTTCGGCGCAAAGCTCATCTACTGTTGAAACAGATGCCGTTAATGGTTCAGGTTCTATAATAACATCCTCAGCTGAAACTGTACAACCATTATCATCTGTAATGATAGCTGTATATGTTGTGCCGCCAGTGCTTCCCAATAGACCTGTTGCCGTATGGTTTGCACCCATAATGTTTAATTCGTCGTTGCCAGTTCCATCGCTCCAATCTACATCGTAAAGCGTAGTTCCTCCTAATATATCTACAGTTGCCGTTCCATCATTGTCTTCGGCACAAAGCTCATCTACTGTTGACACAGATGCTGTTAGTTCTTCAGGTTGTGCAACAGTTGCAGAACATGTAGTAGAGTTACCGTCATCGTCTGTAACTGTAACAGTGTATGTGCCTATAGTTATTGCTGTTTCGTTTTGAGGGCTTGTAACATTATTCTCATCGCTTACTGCACCGTCCCATTCAATATCAAAAGGAGAGGTACCATCTGTAATTACTAAATCCAATTCGCCAGTATTGTCTTCAAAACAAATAAGATCTGTTGGGGCTAATGTACACGTAGGGCCACATGGTTGCAATGCATAAAAGGAATAATCAATATGATCGCCACCTATATTATCAGCAACAACGGTAATACTAGTGATAAGTGTAGTACCATTCCCCCTTAACCAAACCATTTGATTATCATCATTACCATCGTTGGTTGCAATACCTGTTGTTTCATTATAAGCTAAACTAGGAGGATCCCAAATAGGCGTTTCCCTTGTAAACACACCATTGGGATTTCCTCCATTTATCTGAAACGTATAAGTCTGATTATTACTGAACGTTGCAGCATCCACATCATGTATAGAAAAAGCAATCTCGTTGGCAGGCACTCCAGGATTAAATGTCATACTCATTGAACCATCATCAATTAGTTTAAACGTCGACTCTCCGCCATTCTGAAATTTCTGGTAATTAAATCCATCATAGTCTGATCCCCCATTAGCTTGCGTCCTCACAGCATAATTGCCAACAGTTTCAATATCGATGACTGAACTTGTTATGCCCAACCAAGCACCGTCTGAATTTTGTGAAATATAACGCACACATTGACTTATACCAATCGTATTTATTGAAATAAGCATGGTTAAAAGGAGGAGTAATTTTTTCATGTTCACGTACACGGTTTTTATTTAAAACTAATGACTATAACAAATTATAGTCGTAACAATATTGAAAAGGTTGCCTGAATAAATAAAGTATTTATACAGATTGGTGCATTAAAGTTAAGATTAATACATGGATTTTCATCTTTAATTTTAATATTCATATCAACAATACACTAATAATCAAGGGGACTTCTAAAATTTAAACCATTGATAATTAGCTAATAATGTGTATCTTTTATGTTGTAATTAATTGCTGTAAAAATGTATAAAACACAAGGAAACAAAGGCTTATTCGATGAAGAGTTCAGCAAAGAACGCTTATCTACAATAGGTAACCCATTAGAATCGATCAGTAAAGTAATTGACTTTGAGATATTTCGAGAGTCACTGGAAAACAAACTACTTAATACCAACAAAAAGAATAATGCTGGAGCCAAACCTTATGACGTCTTGATGCTATTTAAAATATTAAGACCGTTGCAAGGAGTATATTTCAATAATTTCGGGCAAACAATGCATTTAATCACCTACTAGTCATTCACTTAACATGCATTCTCAATGTGTAAAATTAGAGAAATCCTCGACCTTGGCAGATAGTTTTTGTGATTTAAGAACAAGAAAGATAAAGACTACATTTTTCACACAAATGAATACACT
>JABSPQ010000102.1 GCA_013214205.1 Flavobacteriales bacterium | reverse complement strand
TCGCTTTTTAGAAAAACAGGTTTAAACATTGTTAATCAGGCCAAAACAAAAGGAATGAGTGTGAATAGAATGAGAATTAAGGCTGCATTAGACGATAAATTCAGAGCCAAAGTAATGAAGATTTAGACCCGATTGCCCTGTTTTTAACTTTACTTTTTCCATATGGTACAAGCTAATTTATTAATTTAGCACAGCAATCTATATTAGCATTTATTGTGGTTACCTCTAAGCCCAAATTCTCAAAAAAAACGTGTCTGCTTACCAACGACGTGGAAACACATTCCATTTGGTACAACAGATTGCGAGACGAAACAGGCGAAAAAGTATTGACAGAAGGTATGCCGATTTTGCTAGATCTTTATGCCAAATACAATGTAAAATCTACGTTTTACTTTACAGGTTACATCGCAAATTTATATCCAGATGTAGTTAAAATGATTATCAAAGATGGCCATGAAGTAGCCTCGCATGGATATTCTCATGAAGTAAACCAAGCTTTTGATGTATTGTCGGCTCTAGAACAATTTGAACACCTAAAAAAATCTAAAGACCTATTAGAGCAAATTTCCGGACAAGAGGTTATTTCTTTTCGCGCTCCTGCCCTTCGCGTAAATGAGCACACGGCAAATGCCTTGATTGAAGCTGGCTTTAAAATTGACAGTTCGGTGGCTTCTCAACGTTTTGATATGTTTCTTTCGTTTGGAGGATTAAAAAAATTGAATTGGTTAAACGCACCTCGAATGCCATACAGGGTGGATGCAAACGACATTTTTAAAAAAGGAAAAAGTGGTTTAGTTGAAGTTCCATTATCGGCATTGGGGTTTCCTTATGTTGGCACAACCATGCGGCTATTTCCATTAATTACAGCCATTCAGCGCCATATTTTACATGCTGAAAATGCTTTTAACAACAAGCCAATTGTTTTCGGCATTCACCCAAATGAGTTTTTAGAAGAAGGCAATGGCAACAGAACAATTCATCGACGCTCTAAAAATTACATTAAGTATTTACTGATGGATGTATTGCGAGGTAAAATGAAGATTAAGAATTTAGGACGAAAGGCTATTCCTCTTTATGAAAGGGAGATTGAATTTTACCATAAGCTGGGCTATGAATTTATTACGGTAAAAGATTACTGTAAAAACGTTGGACTGATCTCATGAAAATCTTCATCATAACTATGGATGACCCCGTTTTTACTCGAGGATTTATTAAAGAGATCATTGAACATCGTTCTCACGACATCGTTGGTCTTGCCGTCTCTAAAGGCGGACGCATGAAAATAGGCAAGCAACGTTCCAAGATAATATATGCTTTAAGCCTGATGCTCATAATGGGTTTGCCCTTTTTTATTGAGAACAGCATAAAAACTATTGTCTTTAAACTGAAAAAAACATTACACAAAGCACATCTTACTACTTCTCCTTCTATTACCTCAATTGCAGAAAAGCATGGCATTAAAACTTGGTCTACGAATTCGCCAAACAGCGCTGAGTTTAAAAATATATTAAAAGATTTAAAGCCTGATGTAATCATAAGTCAGAGCCAACATATTCTAAAAAAAGAGCTCCTTTCAATTCCAACTATCGGCGTTTTAAACAGACACAATGCGCTTCTTCCTAAAAACAGAGGACGCTTAACGCCTTTTTGGGTGTTGTTTAGAAAAGAAAAAGAAAGCGGTGTATCCATCCATTTTGTTAATGAGGAAATTGACGCTGGAGAAATTGTGGTGCAAGAACGTTTCGAAATTGAAACCAACGAAACATTTGAATCGCTGGTAAAAAAGAATTATCAATACGCTGGTAAGGCCATGTTAAAGGCTTTGACTATTTTGGAAGAAGGAAAAAAAGACTTCATTGAAAACAATGAGACGGAAGCAACTTACAACACAGTGCCTTCTTTTAAGGATGCAAGGCAATTTAGGTGGAATAAAATGACTGGGAAATGAAAATAGCGATCCATTTAGCCCATCCTGCACACTTTCATATGTTCAGAATAGTGATTGGCAACCTTACCAAAAATCACGATGAACTAGTTACATACAATGAAAAAGATGTTCTTGAAAACCTTGTAAACAATAGCGAATTAAAATCCTTATCTAAAAAAATTAATGCCCCAAAAGGATCGGGCTCTAAAATTGATTTGATTAAACAGTTTGGAAAAAAGAACATTGGTCTTTACAAGGTACTGAAGGAATTTAACCCCGAAATAATTATTGGTACTTCTATAATTATTGCTTGGGTAGGCAGATTATTGAACACAAAAAGCATCATTGTTAACGAAGACGACTTCGACATTGTAATTAAAACGGCACAAATTGGTTACCCTTTTGCCACCACCATCCTTTGTCCGTTGGTTTGCCGAACCGCCAAATGGGAAGCTAAATGTGTAAAATACAATGGCTATCACGAATTGGCATATTTGCGTCCAGAACATTTCACCCCTGATCGCGACAAAATAAAATCATTTCACACAGGGGATCAACCTTACTTTTTAATTCGTTTCGCAGAACTCACAGCTCATCATGATGAAGGGATTAAGGGGATTAACACTGAATTGGCGAAAAAATTAATAGATATTTTATCTCCAAAGGGAAGTGTTTACATTACTTCTGAAAAGAAATTAGATGCCGATTTAGAAGCCTACAAAATCCAAATTGATCCATTAGATATGCACCACGCAATGTTTTTTGCTAATATGTATATAGGCGACAGCCAAACAATGGCGGCAGAAGCGGCGGTATTAGGAACTCCTGCCCTACGTTTTAATGATTTTGTGGGCCGTTTAAGTTATTTGGAAGAGTTGGAGTACAAGTGGCAACTAACTATTGGAATTAAAACCGATGACCAAAGCAGGTTATTGGACTTGGCCGAACAACTTTCGCAGTCGTCTGATTTAAAAGCAGATTGGGCAGTAAAAAGAGATTTAATGCTTGCAGGTACTATTGATGTTGCATTATTTTGGACATCGTTTTTTGAAAATTACCCCAATAGTATTGCCCAATACAAAGATGAACTTAACAACCTTTAGGTGCTATTGTTGATTCGGATGAGTTAACTTAACTAAAGCAAGAAACATCCATGCTTGGCCCCACCGCATAAAAGGTGTTTTAATAGAATGCGTTGCATACTTTTTATAATAAAAACTCCCATTTTCATTTCGCATGTTTTCAATCGTCCATTCGGCTATTTTGGCTGCAAACTTTCTGTGTTCTACGTCACTCGATTCACTTAAAGTAATTATTCCTTGCGACTGATTATGAATGTCTACCGGCCACTGTTGTGGTAATCTCCAAATTGCTCTGCCGTCATCAAAAAACTGATTTTGTCGGTAGAAATTAATTCCATTTTTCCAAGCCTTCTTATACCCACTGTTTTCAGAAGCGCATAAATCAATTACCGTTTTTAACGAATCTAAAATATAACCTTGATGGAAATCTACTTGCTTTCGCTCAACATTGGTTTTTATATTGATGCTATAATTCCAACATCCATTTTCTTGCTGGCGCGCCACAACAAAGTTGGTTGCATTTATTGCCAATTCGGCATATTGATTTTCTTTGGTTAGATAAAACAAAAAAGCAAACACTTCTGCTCCCAACATGCTTGCATTATAACAGCAATCCGCCTCAACAGTGCTATAACTATAGCAGGTTCCCGTTTTATCTTTTGTTGCTGTAAGATGGGTTAATATGAATTTGGCTATTCCCTTTAACAATACAATAGCTTCTTTATCTTCGGTTGCTTTATAGTAAGCAAATAAACCTTTCGCAATAAATCCGCTTACCACAATGGTTGGAGAATTTGCGGGAAGAAATTTATCAGGACTTGCCCAACCAAAATTATACCCCCAACAATAACCAGTGTAGTCTTGATTTCTATTTTCTTTAAGCCAACGAAACATAAAACGCATGTTGTTTAATATATTCGCGTTGGGGTCCTTCAAATATTTTATGCTATAAGCGTGCAGAAACAAACCAATTGCTTTTGGATTGTGCTCCTTTTTTATTCCGATTGCTGGACGAATATTTAACGGGTTTCTCTTTTGAAATTGAATGGCCAAAACGGGGCCCCATTTGCCGAGCCAATTAAAAGGAAGCGTAGAATTAAGAGTGTCATAGGGATCGTATCCTTTAAAGTTTTCGTTTTCAACATAAGCTTCTACCGACGCTCTAGCCTTTTTAATATTGTCGAATGCTGGTGCCATTTAATCCTGCCCGAGATACGAGTTATCTTTTACTTCAATCAGAGCACCATTATTTTGGATAGACTCAATTATTTTGAATGTGGCCAATGTACTAATGTATGCCTCAGAAAAAGGAATGATCTCCTTATTACCCGACTTAACAGCTTTTAAAAACATCGCCACTTCATTTGCATGTCCTTTATCTTGAGACGACAATTTGTTATTCTTAACGCCTGAATCGTACATGGTCATGCTCTTAAAATCGTCGATTGTAGCAGTGCGCTCACCACAAAACACTTCCAACGATTCTTTACTCAGCTTTTTGCTGCCATTAGAAAAATAACTCACCGTAGCAACACTACCGTTCTCAAAAGATAAATTGGCAACAAATGTGTCGTTGTTATTTGAAGTAGTATTTAGCGCAGTAGCAGACACCGAGACAATCGGGCTCCCAGCCAGAAACATGCACAAATCTATAAAGTGACAGGCTTCGCCAATAATTCGTCCTCCACCTACTTCAGCATCGTGTACCCAATGGTCTGGCGGCACCACACCAGCATTAATTCGATAATTAATTGCCATCGGAAGCGTATTATCAAATTCCGATTTGATCTTTACAATTTGTGGTGCAAAACGCCGGTTAAACCCAAGGGTTAAACTGCCGTTACTTATTTCGTACGCTTTTTGAATGAGGCTTAAATCGGAGAGTTTTAAGCACAATGGTTTCTCAACAAAAATATTTTTGCTCGCTTCAAGTGCTTCGATAATATACTTTGCATGCAAGTTGTGTCGTGTTGCAATAAACACCGTATTAATTTCAGTGCTTACACTTATTTCCGAACCATTGGTGGTGCAATTTTGAAAGCCAAACTTATCGGCGATATTTCGCGCGGTATTGGCCCTTGAGGTAGCAACGTTAATTAAGTTCGATTTCCCTTTAAGCGCGGGCAACAAAAAATTTTGAGCGAATGAACCGGCGCCAATAAAACCGACATTAAGTTTGCCCGAAATCATTTTTCTTTCTGCCAATTTGATAATTGGACTTACTTCTTTTTCTAAATCATACGCTAGTACAATTCCAGAAAATGGTTCGCTTTTATCAACGATCATTTGATAGGCTTCCTGCGCTTTTTCAAATGACAAGTTATGTGAAATAAATGGAGCTAAATCTACTTGACCATTTTTCAAAAACTCAAGAAATGCACCCATGTTTCGGTTCTCTGTCCAGCGCACATACCCTATAGGGTAATCGATTCCCTTTTCTTCATAGTCGGCATCTCCACGACCAGGACCATAGGAATATGACATCTTGAGATCTAATTCTTTCTTGTAATAATTTTTGCGACTAAAACCTGTTGGTACTGCTCCAACCACTACAACTTTACCTTTAACCCTAGCCAAACTACCAGCTAAGTCAATTGGGTCGAGTGAAGACGAACCAGCAGTAATGATAACCGCATCCGCTCCAAAACCATTGGTTAATTCCTGAATGATTTTTTCTAAATCAGCTTCATCTCTTAAAAATGCAAGACCTCCATTGGTCTCCTTAGCAAGTGTAACCTGATTGGCATCGATGTCAATTCCAACTCCTTTTATTCCACCTGCCTTTAACATTTGCAAGGTAAGCTGACCAATTATTCCAAGGCCAATTACAACGCAGTTTTCGCCCAACCTCAAATCAGCTTGCCTTATTCCTTGTAAAGAAATAGCACCTAGCGTTGCAAACGCAGCTTGATTTATTTCAATATCATTTGGAATTTTGGCACATAATTTTTTCGGAACAGCAACCACTTCTGCATGTACAGCAGAATTGCCTCCACATGAAACAAGATCGCCAACTTTAAATTCTGTAACATCTTCGGCAACTGCTATAACTTCGCCAGCACAACTGTAGCCCAAAGCAGTAGGTGCTTCTAGCTTGTTCATCACCATGTCGTAGGTTTTCATCAAGCCATGAGTTTTGGCTGCTTCAACCACTTTTCTAACCTCTTCTTTTCTTGCTCTGGCCTTACCTACATACCCCAAACGAGCATCTTTCACTGTTTTACCTTCAGTGCCAGCGCTAATTACAGAGAAATGATTTCGTACCAAAACGCACCCTTTATTGAGTGCAGGAAAAGGCACTTCAAGCAATTGCATGAAGCCATCTTTAAGGTTCTGTGTGAGTTGTTCCATCAAATTCGAAGATACTGCTTATTAAATTATAATGTTTTGTGGTACACACGATTTCTGAGATAATTATTCAATTCGAAAAACTACCTTTAGGATTGTAAAACCATACGATCCATCCACAAAAAGAAATGTTGTCTAAAGAAGTTGATAAAGAAAACGCTATAGAATGGCACTCAAGAATAGCTACAACATTCGATCAATATTATCACGAAAAAGACGGGTTTAAAGAGCGACTAAATGTATGGAATAACCTGTTGGACAAATACAGCAATTCAAACTTTACAGCTTTTGATGTTGGCTGTGGAAGCGGAGCTCTAATACTTCCTATAGCAAGTAGAAACAAACAGGTAGTAGCTATTGAAGGCAGCGATAAAATGCTAACAATCAGCCAAGAAAAGGTAAAAGAAGCCCAATTAAACAATGTTGATTTTGTGCAATGTGATTTAAATACAGACACTATAGAAACGTCTGAGAAGGCCGACCTTGTTATTTGTTCGAGTGTTTTGGAATATGTGGATGATATAGAAAGGGTTCTTTCAACGCTTTCTGCTTTAATGAATAAAGATGGTACGCTGATAATATCTATGCCCAATAAACAAAGTTTGTACCGCCGATTAGAACCCATCTCTTTTAAGCTCATTAAAAAACCTGCTTATTATGGGATTGTTAAATATGTATATAAGCGAATTCCGTTCGAAGCGTTACTCTCAAATTTGGGCTTTACAATTATAGAAAGTCGATACTTTGCGCCTACTGCTATTGTTTCTCCCTTTTTCCGTTCGATAGGAATGCCGCAGTTTTCAGACAATTTATTTATTACGGTTGCTCGATTGAAGGCTTGATTAACGAGGATTACCTTACAAAACGGAGCGTTATGCTGGTAAACGCGTTTCTTTGGACAAAGCAGACATTTATTTGTGAAAACAGAAAATTTAGGCCTAAATAAAAAATTATTTTCTTCAGACCCCTCAGTCCGTATCATTACGTTGCAAAGCACTCTACGTTTGGACAGGGTATTACTGCGTAATAGTCCTTGCAGGGGAGCAACTGTATTCGTCTTTATTTTAACTTTTAGTTTAATGTGTCAACATTATTACGAACTAGTAATACCCTAACACTTACAAGGATGACGTGCCGGATGGGAAGGGCTACAACGACGCAACTGTACTATTCAAGACGCTCTGAATCGTATTTTTCAAATTCGCCACCATCTTTTCTTCTGTAAAATTATCTTGATAATGACGAAGTGCTTCTCGTTTCATTTGCTCTCTTAATTCAACACTTTTTATTAGTTCACCCAATCTTTTCGCGATTTCGTGAGGCGAATGTGACTCGACTATAAATCCATTTTTATCGTGTATTACAGACTCTGTAATTGCTCCTTGATCTGTCGAAATCACAGGTAATCCGGCTGCCATGGCCTCAACCAATACCCAAGGATGCCCTTCAGGCTCGTTAGGCGTAAAAACAAACACATCTGAATTAACAAACATTTCATCTTTTTCCTTTCCCGAAATAGGTTCATGAAAAATTACGGGAAGGTTATTCGTCTCACAAAAACCCTTGCACATTTTCTCAAATTCGGGATCTCGCCATGAGCCAGCAGCATGAAACTCAAATTGCACTTCACTGTTTTGCTTCAACAAATCAATTGCTTCTAAAACATCTTCAATTCCTTTAGATTTAAGCAAGTTGGCCAAATACAAAATTTGAATTTTATCGGATCTATCCGTAGGTTTTGAGTAAGAATAATTGGCTCCGTTTGGCACAACATAGATTTGATTATCGGGATAATAATCTTGGAATAAATAACGTAGTTTCTCTCCAAGAACAATCATTCCGTCGCTTTTGCTCAGAACAAATCTGACATATTTTTTTGCCATGCCATTAGCGGAATTCATCCAATTCAAAAAGTTACTTCCGCGCAAATGCAATAATACTTTTCTTCCACTTAAACTCGCAATCAATATAAAAAATGAGTCTTTTATAAACCCCATTGTTGTTTGACTAATTGGAATTAACACCAATTCGGGTTTGTGTTTCTTTATCAATTTTCGATATCGACTGTACAAACTGAATGTCCTAGACAACTTACTCCAACTGGCACTTCCAATGGTAGCAACGGTTTCGTTAAGTTTGGTATCTAGGTGAATTAATTCGAAATGCTCGCTAAGACTTGAGTTTAATATGATTTTTGTGGCTATGGCCGGACCCATATAAGGTGGTGGTAGCTTACCAAGAATGACGATTTTCTGCTTCATTAATCTCCCGATGTTAACACTTTATTGGGCAAGCAAACATACGCAAACACGGGGAGTGTAAGGTAACACAACGAAGGGTACAATTGCGGATTAGTGGTTACGGAATAAAGCATTATTCCACCTACTGTACCCAAAAGAAGAAACTTTTCGGGTTTGGCTAAAATCTTTTGCCGATACATTATGCTAAATAAAAACAAGAGGTAAAAAATTAAACCGACAATGCCCGTCATAAATAAATTCCGAACATAGTCGCTATGCATTAAACCACTGCTCATGGGTAAAGCAATTTCCTCTCCCGACAAAGAAGCCCCAAAAACATTGGCGTACAAAGGCATTTTTTCCCATTCTGCAAAGTAAATTTTCCATCGCGACATTCTCCCGTTAAAGGAGCGATCAACACTTTTCTCACCTTCAACTACGGCAATTTCTTTTGAGATTAGCGGTGCAATCGATTTCTCATATACTAAAGGAGCGGCAAATAAGCCAACCATTATTATTATTAGTCCAAAAACAATAGAACGCCTACTGGTAAGCGTAAATAAAACAAAAAGGCCTACCAAGGCGAGGATTACTCCCCATGTAGCTACATGTTTTATAGCGTAGGCGCCAACAAAACCCACTAACGCGATGCCAAACATTAATTTTGAGCTTATTATAATATTCTTTCTGGTTTTTCGGCCAGCAATATACAAGTAGCCACCTATTAGTAACCCGCCAAATATATACACCGCATAGCCCATCATATCCGCATAGGCTCCACTATACCGAACTCCTCCTCCACGCTGTTCTGTAAGCATATCCCCTCCATAAATTGGTCCGAATATCAGTTCATATAACAACATCGCCAAAGGAAATGAACAACTATATAAAAATGTTTGCATGATGCCTTGGAAGTCCCTTTTATTGCGAATAATTTGTCTTAAGTATAGAAATAGGAATAATGGTGTAACAGTTTTCAGAAATTCACCGAACCAGCGAACGGTAAAAAACATAAGTAACATCATTACTATGTTCGCAATTGCTATTATGGTAAAACCAAAAAAGAAGATATCGGTGGATGTGGACATTCGTTTAACCTTCCAGTTACTTACTATACTCACAAAGGAAAGTATAGGAACTAGTACCCCGATAATATACAGTGGTGAAATAAATATGGAGATTTCTTTAAGCCAAAAAAAGGAATCAACAAAAGGCCTAATTAATATTAATATTAAGAACCACTTTAGTACCCATGGCGTTTTTGAGAACCAATATTTCCATTCTTTGAACTTCAATTTTTACTGAATTTGATGTTGTTAATGGAATTATTAGTTGTGTTTGTATTTCTGTTCATGCGAAGGTAATAGAACTGTGAAATTAAGAAAAAGAGGTGATTGAAAGTGCTCTAATGAAGGAAGATCATCATCTTTTTAAGTTGGTGCTTTAGAGACACTAGGAGCCCGAGGGCAAGTGTCCTTCGGCTGGAGTGATCCTGCTTCCATGTTCGCTAATGTGAATCAGGACTAGATGACGTGCTAAGTAAGTTTAGAGTTGCCGATCCGTCTATAGCTTCTCTATTTCGCGGATAAACCCTGATGCACTAACTTTTAAACTGACGTTTTCTTGAATATATTTTCCAGCTGCCTCTCCAATTTCCTTAAGGCGATTTTCATCATTTAAGAGATCTAGAATTTGAAGCGCAATTTTTTCATGTTTGCTAAAGTCTACCATAAAACCTGTTTCTCCCTCAACAATTAAATCGTGAGACGACCCAGCATTTTGAGACGACAAGCATGGCAAGCCACTCGCCATGGCTTCATTAAGCACAAGTCCCCAAATATCATAGCCTGTTTGAAAAAGAAATAAGTTGGCACCAGATAAATATTTGGGTAATTCATCTTTTTGACGGAACCCATGAAAGATCACCTGATTTTCAAGTTGATTTTCGCTAATATAGTTTTCCAAATTTCCACGTTCATCACCATCCCCAACAAGATCTAATACAACGTCGTTTCGATGTGTTTTAATAATGGTCATTATTTTTAACAGATCAATTGGATTCTTTTTTTCAGCCAAATAGCCAATGGAGAGCAAATGAATTTTCCCATCTTTAACAAGCTTGCTTCTATCCTCCTCTGTTTTTATTCGGAAAAACTCCGTGTCTACGGTGTTAATAGCAACTCTAGGATTCTCCGCACCAAGACTTCTCATATATTCTGCGGCCTGAGAACTGTAAACAACTATTCCTTTTGCCTTGGCCACTAATATTTTCCGCTTCAAACTTCTCCAAAACGAATCACTAAATCCTTTTTTATTAGTACTTCCTGTCCATATAAAATAGCTGCACCCACCAAACATTTTATTGAGGCACGCCTTAATGGTACACAATGCAAATCCGCTGCTAATAAGCACATCTGGCTGTTCTTTTCTTACTATGTTCAACAAACCGCCAAAAGTTAAATAAGTGTGCTTGTTTTTGTTCGCGCCAATTTTTAATCCAGATAAGATTCGGTAATTGAACAAGCAATCATTCATGTCGATGATGGATTTTCTTCTAGTGGAACTCAGTGCACCAAACAAAACCAAAAATGAAACGCCGCGTTCTTTCAACTGAATGTTCAACTCGTTGAATAAAGGAATCCGATATTGATTTGGGATATTGGTGACTAATATAACTTTCTTAATGTTCATTGTCCCTTGCCTTTAAAGCCATTTATCGATCCAGTTCATAATAAAATAAACATTCCACAGCCTATTGGTCATGTGCTTTTGCTGCTTAGCGGCTCCCTTTAATAATAGATCGATTTGCTCATTCTTAAAAATCCCCCTTTCCGAAGAAAAGGATTTTATATTGGTTTGCACATAATCTGTCATTACATCGGTGCCCCATTCATTAATAGGAACACAAAATCCCATTTTTTTTCGGTGAAGGATCTCTTTAGACAGTGTTGGTTCTAACGATTTCTTAAATATATTTTTCGCAATGCCGTCTTTAACTTTTAAGTTACCAGGAACAGAAAGTGCCAATTCTACAAAGTTATGATCCATAAATGGCGCTCTAATTTCTATTGAATTTGCCATTCCAAGTCTATCTGCACGGTGGAGGTATTTATTTGGGATGATGAATTTCAAACCCAAATAACACATCCAATTCACATAATCCGTAGATGAATCAAATTCCTTTCCATAATCACTTTTAAACCCTGCTATGATATCATGTGAGTTTACCTTTCCTAAACCACTCATAAAATCGGGATGCAGAAACTGTTTTTTTGTGCTCTCCTTTATTCCACTTGCCCCTCCCCAAAAAAATTCTTCATTATTTTCAGCTCTTACTAGCATGTCGTAAGTAGGTGTCATCGAATTGTACGCACCCATTAATGTCGATACTCCCTTTTTGGCAATTGACGGTAGTTTAGAATAATTTTCGAACTTTTTATGGAGTTTAATATATCTCTGCCAGTTAGAATAACCTGCAAATAGTTCATCGGGACCATCTCCTGTAAGAACAACTTTGGTATCGTTTTCTTTTGCTAATTGAGATAAAAAATAAATGGGAACTGCTGTAGTATCAGCCAATGGCTCGTCGAAAATATTGACAATGGTTGGTAAAAGTTCTCGAATGTCTTCTTTGGTAACAATTTTCTCAAAGTGTTCTGTCTTGTATTTATTGGCCACCTCCCTTGCTTCACTTAATTCATCGTAGGCTGGTTGACCTTCGAAACCGATCGAATAAGTCTTTATTTTTCTGTCGGCGTTTTCCGCTACATGGGCAACAACAGCACTAGAGTCTACGCCTCCGCTTAAAAAAGCACCAATGGGAACATCGCTTTCAAGACGGTATTTAACAGCCGATTTTATCTGTTCGGCTATCGCTTCTTCCCAATCTTTCTCATTGCGAATTTCCTGTTTTGTTTGTCCTACTTGCCAATACGGACCATAGGACGCAATTCCATTTCTATTCACAATCATGCTATGGCCAGGATCAAATTTCTTAATACCCTTAAACATTGTTAACGGCGCAGGCAACATGTTGTATGTTAAAAAATGATAGAGCGCTTCATTGTCTAGTTCCGCCGTTACCCACGGAAGTGTGAGCAATGCTTTTATCTCTGACGAAAAGGCAAAACGTCCTTCACTTTCAATGTAATAAAGAGGTTTTAATCCTATTCGATCTCTGGCTAAAAACAGTTCTTCTTTCTGTTTGTCCCAAATCGCGATGGCAAACATACCATTGAAATCATCAAGGCAGCTTGTGCCTTTGTTGTCGTAATGCCTAAGCAACAATTCGCTATCGGAAGTTCCATCAAAACCAGAATAATCAAACTGAGTTCTTAATTCATTGTGATTATAAATCTCGCCATTAAATACCATCGCTTGCCCTTGCGGACCAATCATTGGTTGGTGTCCGCTTGCAGTTAAATCGATAATACTTAAACGTTGATGGCCTAAAAAAACCTGTTCATTTTCCGATTTCCAAGTGCCTGTATCGTCGGGTCCACGATGCTCAATTGATGCATTCATCGCTTTTACTAAGCTGATTCCATTTTGAAGTGAACCGCCCCTGAAATTATAAACACCGTTAATTCCGCACATTACATCAAAGATTGGTAAATCATTTGAAATTCCTTCTCCATTTTTTCAATATTAAAAAAGGCTGCTCTTGTTTTTCTAGCGTCTACATGGTTTAAAATCTCCGAACGATTCTCAAAATAATACGCTAATCTTTGAGAGAGTTCATCAATGTTATCCACTACATCTTTTGGTTCAACTGGCGAAACAATTTCCTTTAATCCACCACCATCAGAAAAAATAATTGCTGGCTTACCCAATGATAAGGCTTCGACTGCAACTAATCCAAATGGTTCTCTTTCGGACGGGAAAACACAAAGATCCATGACGTTTTGATAGGCGGAAATATTTTCTTTATACCCTGCAAAGATCACTTGATTTTCAATTTCCAAATTGATTACTTGCTCTTTTAAGTTGTCTATCAATATACCATCTCCAACAAGTAGTAACACGGATTCGTCGAAACGACCGCATTTATGAAAGCCATCAATTAATCTGTCGATTCGTTTAAACCCCGCAAATCGGGAACTTGTACCTATTACAAATTTATTTTCAATCTTCTTATAAATTCCAGGATCTACTTGTCCTCTATTTTCTTCTGAATGATTTTGTGAAATGCCATTGTACACTACATCATACTTTGTTTTCTCTAAGCCAAATAATTCGATTGATGTTCTCTTTGTGAAATTAGAATTGAACGAAATAAAATCAACGCGGCTATTGAGAAAAATCTTTTTAAATCTCGAATTGATCTTATCTGAAAATCTGATTTCTCTACCAAATCCAAAGTTTCCATGTTCTGTAAAGAGCACTTTTGCCGGTGATTTTGTGGCCAAATTGGCAATGAGTGGATGAAACTGATGCAGGTGAATTATGTCGAACTTCTTAAACAACTTCCACGCTTTACGGTATGGGCTTACACGAGTATCTCTTCCGTTTGATAGGCCAATATTGTGAAGAACGCATCCGTTGTTCTCAAACTTTTCTTGAAATTCACCGCCCAATTTGCAGATCATTATTTCTGCCTCAACATTATTCTGTTGATTTTGAATTTGGACTAAATCTAAAACTATTTGTTCTATTCCTCCAAATGTAGCCGACCACAATACGTGTAGAATCTTCATCTTTCAATTACTTGTTGACGCTCTATTTTTAGCGAGTCTAATTGGTGCCCCAACATAAATACCGTTGGCCTCTGTTTCCGTTTTATGTGTTGCCACAGAATTGGCTCCAAGCACAACTCCATTTGCTAGCCGAGCTCCTTCCAAAATTCTGCAACCTGCCCCTATCCATACATCTTCTCCGATGAATACAGGTTTAATAGAAAGCGGTTGTAAACGAATTAATTTCCCACTAATTGTTTCGTGATTGCCATCCCGAATACTCACATTCTCCCCAATTAATGAGTTATCTCCAATAGTAATCGACTCATTGGAGCTCAATATTATGTTCTGAGTTAAGTTAACATTCGAGCCAATTGTTAAATGGCCTGTACGATATATTTCGAATGTAATTCCAAACCCGATGGTTACGTTGTTGCCTAGGGTTATATTTCCTTTAGGAATTGTACGGAATCGAGGAAACTGGTGACACCGTAATCCTCCACCTGCTTTACACCCTAGAAGTTGTAAGTAAATTCGAAGGAAAACACCTCGCAGAACAACCAGTAAGTTTCGTTTTATAGTTAATAGTTTCCTCATTGTTTGGCTAAATTACTTCTGGCTTATGTGGAAATATTGCTCTGTAGGATTTCCTTGCGCGACATTCTACATAGCTCAACCTATACTTATTGTGGTTGCCCGTTTTGTGTTTTTTATGAATGGTCATCAATTCTAAGTGGCCGTTACAAGAGTTGCTAACCCTACCTTCTGTTTTAGTACAAATGGCACAAAATAAAGCATCTATATGAAAAAACTGATATCCTTCTAATTTTAAACGAAGTAGTAATTCGTAATCCGAAGCTTGATTAAAGGACGTATCATACCCTCCCGATTTTTCAATTGCTTTTTTCGAAACTACAACAGCCGGATGAATGATGTCGACATGGGAATCAACTATATTTTTATGTTGTGCTTTCCTTTCAGAATAGCTGCAATGGGTTTCGAATTCTTTTACGAAGAACGCGTTGCAATAATATACATCCGCGGCATTTTCAATATAAGCTCTACCAATCAATTCTAGTGTATTGTTCAATACAATGTAGTCGTCTGAGTGAGCCAAACCTATCAACTCACCAGTTGCCATTTTCATCCCTTTGTTAAGAGCGAAATACATCCCTTCGTCAGGTTCGCTAATAAAATAATCTATCTGCTCTTTGTACTCCTCAATTAGCTCCTTGCTACCATCAGTTGAACCTCCATCGATAACAATGTATTCCAAATTCGGATATGGATGATTAATTACACTTTCAATGGCCGTCCTTAATGTGCTCACCCGATTGTAAACTACAGTAATAACTGAAATAACAGGCAGCTTTGATATTTGCTTGACATTATTAGTCATTAACCAGTTGGCGTTTAAAAAGTACATCTGCCAAGTCCTGCATAACTTGAACATTGGCATTACCATTCAAATGCTCATCCGTTGCGCTTACTTTCCAATCAGCAATTGTTATTGGGATTGCAATAGTATCCAACCCACGATTAATAAATTGTCGATTAACAAACTGCCGCTTAAGGCTATGGCGGTAATACCCGCCTTTCCAGTGTTGAACTTTCGTGGTAGTGTCTATTGTATACTTCGCATGTTCGGCATAGAACACACTAAAGGTTGCGTTATTTTTTACGCATAACGTCTCCATTCTGCCTAAAATTAGATTGGTAAGCTTTATTCCATATTCAGTTCTTGGGCTCATTGGAATCATTCCTAGATGTCTATGATTTTTACCATTCTCCATATTCTCAAACGGTATGTAGGTATGTTCAGGATGTTTTTCAGGATCCCAATCGTAGGACACGTTTTCTGTCGTCGACTTTTGGGGTTGATAAGAGAAGGGTAACTTGGCTTCCCAACTCGCATCCATACCCTTTTCGGGATTTCTATTTTTAAGGTAAAGAACCCTATTAATGAGTAATTGTAGCTTGAACATTGCATTCTCATTGCTTCCTATATAACTAATCTTTTCCCCCATTTGAACATTTGGACCTCGAAGTTCACCTTCTTCCAGCCAAAACGTTGGTTTAATAGGCCCATCCATTGGCCAATGTGTAGGAAATATGTTGTTCATTACATCATTTTCAATTGTTTGCCATACCACTACTGCGTCGGCTCTATATTTCCTAAAATATTCGGGTAGCACCAATAGTTGTTGGTCATTCCCCCAACCTCCAGATCCAATAGTCACAACTTTTGTCTTTAGCCCCTTACTGTTGAGTGCCCTTTCCAAAGCCGGTCCGGGTGATTGTTCCCACTCCACTCCTGAGGCCTCTACCTGTGAGTCTCCTACTAGCAATACTACATAATCATCTTTGGAATAAATAATTTTTTGTCCTCTGAACCCGAGTTCATTTATCTGCTCAAATAAACGAGAGGTTCTCCAACCAGCTTCTTTATAATTTTTCGCAGACCATGAAGGTTTATCTAAAACACGAAGAGTGCCTTCAATAAAAATCAAAAGTATAACGGTTAATGCTATGGAGAATCCATAGTTTAAAGCCTTATGATCTTTCCATTTTTTCACAATCCCACTTAATAGAACCAGAAGAAAGTACATAACAACAAGTAATTGAATTCCACCCATTGCCATAAGCAGCAGTTTGCTGGTGTCATCAATTAGTCCTTTTGTGGCTTCTACGGCAAACCATACCACAATAGAGATAAATAAGGATCTAGACAAACTCCAAGTCATTTCGCTGTAGATAAAAGACTTGTACTTGAATTAAAGCTCTTTAAAAATTTATCGAATGCCAATTTAAAATCCAGTTGTTTAGCCGCTTCTTCGCAATTCGAAGAAATTTCCTTGTAATTAGCTTCAACATCGCAAATGGCTTTTGCTAATGATTCTGGCGTTGGCGGTTTAAGTAGTTTTCCACAGTTGAAATCCGTGACTGGTTTCATGCCAATTATATCGTGTGCAATCACTGGAATACCGGCAGCAAAATAATTAAAAATCTTGCCTGACGGAGAAGATAGATAGTTGAAGTCATTTGCTCGACCGCCAGAAAAATCATAAAAAGCAAAGCCAATATAGTAGGATCGCAGAAAATAGATGATCTCATTTTGATCGAGATAATCGTAATCGATCAACAATCGGTTTGCTTTAATTAGGTCTGCATATTCTAGCTTCAGATATCTGTAATAATGTTCTATTCGAATACCTTTTAATGTTAAGGTGTAAGACTCGTCTAGCTGATACAGGCATTTTATGCACTCATCAAGATGAAGCCCTTTATCAATGTTGCCTAGGTAGATCAACTTTTTAGTTGTGCTATCATCTATTGCAGTCTTTTTCAAATCTGAATTGATAATGGGAGCATTTTGAATGTAATGTACATTCACGTTTGAAAGTTCTCCAACTAGAAAGTCTTTCCGAGGTTCGGATTGAATAATTAAATGGTCTATTCCTAATCTTTTGCTTTCTATCAAATGCTCATCAAGTTTAATTTCGAGAGATAAAAAAACGGGATTGACGAACGCTCTTTTTGCGAGTAAATACCCCATTGAATCGGTTCCTATTACAAGGTCAAAAGAACCTTCTTGAGTCTTGAGTTTTTCGATGGCTTTTGACATCCTCCAAAATTTGAATTTTTTGGTAGATTTTAGTTTTCTGAGAATCCATGATAATAGTTTTCCTGTATGGATTCTGTGGACATTAGGAATTGAGGTTTCCTTGGGGAAAACATGATTGGTACAGCTTAATACGGTTACTTTATGCGTAGGCTCTAAACATTTTATTGCATTTAAAATGGTAGGCGAATATTGCAACCATTCATCAGAAAACACGATTAAAGCCTTTTTCATTTCCTATTTTTTAGATGCTGCCACTATTGTTACGTACCAAGTTCTTTCACTTGGTTCGTAACCTGTCATAAATGCTTCTGCTTTTTCAATTTTCCATTCGGTTTGATCCAACATAAGCTCTAATTCGGGTAAAAACAGGTAACGCATTGAATGTAATTCGTGTAAATTATCTGTTGTGTCCGTTTGCTTGTCTTTTATCTCTACATCAAAATTTACATCAACTACATTTCTATTAAAATGCATCAGGGGAGTTGTTTTACGCTTTACGCTAATAGCGTGGTCCTCTATTTCTAAGTTACGTTTATGCGGTGGATCACTTAACACAGCAGGACCATACCAAAAGTCGAATACGAATAAGCCATTATCTTTTACATGTGCGCGGGCTGTTTCGAACGCGGCCAATAAATCATCGTTGGATGTTTGGTAACTCATTACATGAAACATGGCGGTTACCACATCGTAAAGTTCTCCTGTTCTTGCGGTGCGGATATCACCCGATTCAAATCGTAAATTATTTAAATCATCTTTATCCAATCTTTTGTGTGCAGCAGCTAGCATATCTTCCGAAATGTCGATTCCTGTAACATCGAAGCCATTTTTTGCCCATTCAAATGCATGCCCACCTGTACCGCAGCCTAAATCAAGTATCGTTTTCGAATTTGGTGTGTATTGCTTTATTAACCCTAGGATATATGCTGATTCGGCTGCATAATCTTTATTGGCATAAAGCAGGTTGTAATACTTTGCGTATTGTTCGAAGTTGGGGTTCATGTTGTTCGATTGAGACTATAAAGGTAATGATGAAATATTAACCCTAAGTTACTTCCTCAAAAGGCATATCCTTAATTTTCTCAAATTGTTTTTCCCAAGTGTTGCCATGAAGTCTTATTTGATATCTATTTTCTTCAAATGTCGCTCCGTTCAATTGATCGAAAAATCCGTTATCAAAACTATTCTTATCAATAAAGAACGCATTTACTCCGTGACTTTCAACCCCAACAAAAACATAATCCTTTTCTGTCAATAATGTCCTCCAAGCACTGATTGACACACCATAATAAAGCTGAGATGGATGTGCAGTTAAATAATTAAATTCTGCTTGATAAGGGATTGTAATCGATCGGTTTGGTCCGAATGCTGAATTGTATTCAACAACCAAAATCTTAGGTCTGTATTCGAGTTCCAAAAGTTTTTTCACCATATATAAATCCATTCCGTCGATGTCCATAATCAGAACATCAGGATCTTTATAAGGCATCTTTTCCAATAATTCGGGAAAATTATCAGTGGTTACATATTGATTAACAGCTTCTACTAAACTACTATGCCGACCTATTAATCGTTGAAGCATTTCAAACGGTTCATCATCGCCTTCAACCATTATTCCGCTGTATTGCAACACCCTGGCAAGAAATGCAGAACAGTTGGCTATCCCATCAGCAGAACCAATTTCTAAAAAATATCGATTTGTTTCTTTCACCTGCTTAAGCAGCACTTCAATAATTCCATCTTCTCCATTCTGACTAAATGAACTGAATTCCCACGATTGTAAATTTTTCAAGTCAATTTCTCGAAGTGACGCAGCAAGTTGTCCCTTAGCCAGCATATAAGTTAACTGTGCATCTAACGAGGTTTCGAAAACCCTGTTCGGAACATTTTTTAATTTGGCGCTATAAGTGAGTTTGCTCATAATTTAGCTATTATCTCCTTTAATGTTGATGCTACTTCTTCAATCTGATTTGCTTGCAAGGCCATTCCACTTGGCACATAAAATCCTCTTCTGGCAATGTTTTCAGCAACTGGATAGCTTTCATCTATAAACAATCCCATTTTATGAAAAACAGGCTGTTCGTGCATTGGCCAGAAAAAAGGCCTTGTTCCGATTTTATGTTTGCCTAATTCTTGTTGAATGTGGGATGCTTCAACAGATAGGTCTTTAAGCACCATCCCAAAAACCCAATAAATATTGTTGGCATAACTAGTAGAGGAAAGCGGCAACTGGAGCTCATCAACATTCTCAAGCAATTCTGAATATTGCTTGCCCATTTGCCTCTTTTTGTTCACGAAATCTTCTAGCTGTTCCAATTGTGCAAGTCCGAGGGCAGCTTGCATATTTGTCATTCGATAGTTCCAACCCAATTCTTCATGGTAAAATCTCTTCTCATTTTGAAAACACAAATTTCTAAGAGATTTACATCTTTCGGCTAGGGCTTCATCATTCGTAACTACCATTCCACCCTCGCCAGTTGTAATGTGTTTGTTTGGATAGAAACTAAACGTGCTGATGTCGCCAAAACTTCCGCACGGCATGCCATCACACGTTTGCCCATGCATTTGAGCGGCATCCTCAATAATTTTAAGTCCATGCTTGGCAGCTAAGGCCAACATTGGTTTCATTTCTACAGGCAATCCAAAAATATGAACCACCATTATTGCCTTGGTTCTGGGAGTGATTTTTTCTTCAACGGCCTCTGCGGTCATGTTCCATGTAATGGCATCAGCATCTACCAACACTGGTTTTGCACCTGCCCTTACTACTGCCGCAGCACAAGAAATTATGGTAAATGTTGGTATGATTACTTCATCTCCTTCACCAATTTCTAATGCGGCAATTGCTACTTCAAGTGCGGCGGTTCCATTGGTTACTGCAACACCATGTTCTCTATTTACTTGCTTTGCAAACGTCGACTCGAATTGTTTTACAAACGGCCCTTCAGAAGAAATCCAACCTGTGTCAATGCATTCCTTTAAATACTCGGCCTCTTTACCATTTAGTAAAGGTTCGTTTACAGGAATCATACATTATTGCTTTTAATCTGAGCCGGATAGAATATTGTTTTATCCTGATCGCCAGCATACGGGCCTTGCTTCACTTCAATCATTTCAATCTCTTCCAAAACTTCAAATCCGTGTCCACCTGCCGACAACAGAATAACGTCTCCTTTGTTGAGTTCTCTGCTTTCTAAATACTTCTTTTCGTTCGTATAAAAATCAACTCGAAGTTTTCCTTTTTTAATCAATAACACCTCTTGCGTATAAACTACTTCTCGTTCTACAGGATTATGAACATGTGGATTAATTATTTTTCCTGCTGGATGATTCATATATGCCAACTGTTGCGAAAATTCATCAGGAGTAAAGAAATGAATCCCTGGTTTTTTAAATTCAGAATAAATAATAATTGCCAGTAATTCGTTTTCGTGTTTGATGTGCTCTATTTGTTCCACTGTTTTGAGTTGTTTATTGGGCTAATGTGTTGTTTAGTGAAATTACAATTTTATCTCCTCACCTATTCCAAATGCCTGTCGCTTTTTCGTTTATCAATTTGTAGTACTGGAGTGGAAGAATTATAACATCAGGAAGTAGACAAATGCATGTGGCAAATATTACCCCAGATACTCCTAACCATGTTTGAGCCAAATAGTAGGATAATGGTAGGTTGGCTAATAGTGCAAAGATTGATATGTAGAGAGAAAGTCGAAGTTTTCCGGTACTATCTATATAGGTAACATAAACCTGGATCCAAATATTAAACAGCACATAAAACAACATGCCTATTGACAGTATTAATGGGATGTCTATTTTTTGTTGAAGCCATAGTTCACATATTGCTTGTGCTGGCAACAACATAACTACCAGTAACACCGCGCATGCCCCTACAAGTAGCAAAAGTTTATTAATTACTGATTTGATCCAAGCTATCTCATTTTTAGTTCGCGCTTCAATAAAGGCTGCTAGCAATGGTTTAGAAACAATCATGAAAAATAGCTGAACAATAGAAAAGTACTTCAGCGCAATTACATAACTGGGAACTTTATCTGATCCAAATAAATGCGATATAATCAGCGCGTCTGTTCCATAAACTATTATTCCGGCAAGCTGTAGAAAGAAGAAACTAATCCCAAGTTTCATCAAGGAACTTGCCTGTTTAAAATCTATATATTTTAACGACGGCCTATACCTTGCGTAGTCGTTGCGAAAAAGCCAGATGGTAGCTACTATAAAAACAAATAAATTTGTTCCTGTAATGGTTAATGCAAGGTATACCAACGACCCTTCGGTAAATTGTATTAATAAAATTATAATCAAAAGAGAAGCAGCCGAAGCTATGGTATTAAAATAACTGGCTAGGGCTGGCCGTTGATCTGCTGTTAATACAGTTTTAATTAGTCCAAAGAAAAAGATTAGACAAGCGTAACTAAACGTAATTAGAACAACAGTTCCAACTCCTTTGGCATCCTCGGAAGATACATTAAATACAGCTTCCCAATTCACCCATTTATGGCTTAATAAAACAACTGCTAACAAGCCGCCTGCTATCATTCCCAGTATTGCGTAGGTGGTGCTCACGTATGTTCTGGCAAGTTTGTGATTATCCTCAGCAATTGCCTCGGCAAACCTATTCCTTAGCCCTAATCCCAATCCCAAATCGAACAGGACAAACCAACCAATTACAGAATAAATTGTGAGCCATATTCCATATTCACTCTCAGTTAAGTAATGCAGTATCAGCGGAATGGTGATATAGGCAATGAGAACGGTAATCCCTTTCCTTAAAATTAATGCTAGTATATTTATTTTTAGCTTTTGGCTGCGAAGGTTTTCGCTATTAAAAAGATCGGATAATTTTAAATTCATCCCAATTGGCCTTACGAATGACCTAAAACCCTACTTAGTATTCCTTTAGAATTGGTCTCGTCCTCAAAGTATCCATAACCATAGCCATAGCCATCACCGTTTTGAACGTCGTTGAACACAATACTTAGGTTGTTTAATTTTTTATCTCTGTAATAACCATTCAATTGTTTAATCATATCAATTTCTGAATAGTGCTGTCGAGCTACGAAAAGATTAATATTAGAATGTTCGGCTAAAATTATTGCATCCGTTACCAATCCTATTGGTGGGGTGTCTAAAATAATAAAATCGAAATCCTCTTTTAATTTCACTATCAGTTCTCCCATTCTCTCATTCAGAAGCAACTCTGAAGGGTTTGGAGGAACTATTCCTGCTGGTATGATACTGAGATTTTCTATACCACTGTCTAAAATCACTTCCGATATTTTAGCTTTTCCTGCCAGGTAGTTACTGGCTCCTATATCGTTGCTGATTGGGTAGTAGTCTTGCAGTTTGGGTTTTCTTAAATCTAATCCAATAATTACTGTTTTCTTTCCAGCCAACGCATGTACGGTTGCTAGATTGGTTGATGTAAATGTTTTGCCTTCTTTAGCGGTAGACGAGGTAATTAAAACCACTGGAGTTTCGTTTGTGGTATTGAGAAAGTTGATGTTTGAACGAAGTACTCTAAATGCTTCTGCGGCTCTAGACCTAGGTTTTTCGAATACATTTCGACTATTTTCTTCGCTGCTTCTAGGAATTACTCCAAGAAATGGAATTTGGGTTAAGGACAATAATTGCTCTTTACTTACAATTTTTGTATTGAGAATTTCGACTAATATTATTACAGCGATTGGCAAAAATAATCCGATTATGCATGCAAAGATGTAGATGTTTTTTTTCTTTGGAGATATTGGCTTTTTAGAGGCTAGCATTGGCGGTTCAACAATTTTACAATCGGAAGTATTTGCCGAACGTGCTATGGCAGTTTGCCCTCGTTTCTCCATTAAAAACAAATAGTTTTTTTCGTTTAACTCAAGTAGACGCTGAATATTAATTAGTTTTTGCTCCGACGCTGGCAATTGCTTGGCTGCTTTCTCAATTACTTTTAAACGTGCTGTTATGTTGTTGAGTAATACTTTATTGGATGCCACAAAACTATCTAAGCTTTTCAAAATCATTTGTTGAATGTCTACAATGCGTTTATCAATTTGCACAACTATTGGGCTCTTGGTACTGCCCATACTAAGAATCGATTTTTTCTCCATTTGGAGGCTTACTAAATCGAGCACTAGTTTTTCTAAAATAGGATCGTGAATTCCGAATGCAATTGGAGATATTATGTCTTCCAAGTTGCTATTTTTTCCCATGTATTCTTTTATGTATTCGTAGTATTCCCCTTGAACTTCGTAATTGGTACGTTCTGTTTCCAACCTTGGTAACTCAGAAAAAATCCTTTGTCCTTCGGAGCTTAAACCGCCAATTTTTTCGGACGATTTAAATCCGATCAACTCTTGCTCAACAACAGATAAAGAGTCTGAAATACCCTTTATCTCGTTATCAATAAACGCTAAAGTATTATCCGCAACTCTATTTTTATCTAGCAGGTTTTGTTTGGAATAGATTTCGACTAACGACTCTATAAAATCCACACCTCTCTCTGGTATTGAGCTATTCATACCTATCAGAAGGATTGAAGACATTTCTTTAACCGGATCGATTGTTAATCCTCCCTTGTATCTTCTTACTAACGAGGCTGGATCAATTATTCTGCATTCATATTCTAAATCGCGTGTACCTATAACATCTTTTAGATAATTTCGAACTACATATCTAAGCTGAAATTCGGTTGTTCCGTACAGAATTGTTTCTCCAAATTTATAATCTCCGTTTAATTTCTCATTTTCTGTTGAGATATGAAATCTCTTGGAATCCATAACAGTTACTTGAAATGCTACTTTAGGAATTGCCAATACACCACCAAGAGAGTCGAGCTTTGCACTATAAATTAATTGAAAAGGTGCGCTTTTGTACAATTCTCTTTTTCTGAATTTACGAACGCTGTGGTAGATAACATCAAGGTTTAAGTTTTTGATTGCTTCGTATACTATTGGGTACGATTTAAGGATATGAATTTGGTCGTCTACTTGATTAAACCTTTTAAACATGTTCCGACTGTAAATCATTTCACTTGGATTATTTGCTCCTCCCGACGGATTTACTCTAATCATTGCCTTTACAGAATAAGTAGGAACTGAGAATCGAATTTGAACAAATGCACAGGCAAGCGCAATTAATAGGCATCCAATTATCCAAGGCGACCTGCGCATTAGCAGGTTCATATACTTTTTCAAGTCTATTTCCTCTTCTTGCTCATTGTGGTATTGTTTATCTTCTTCGATCATTCTTTTACTTACTACCTAGATGTGATACTAAAAATGGCTATTGCTGTAGAAATTATTGACAAGGACGTAGATACCAATGCCAGGTTGAACTGCTTTGCTGCCAACGGTTTTATTAATATAACATCGTTGGGAAGCAGATAGAATTTGGGCGATTGTAGAATTCCTCTATCGGTTAAATTGGCGTACAATATCTCAACTTTACCATTAACGGTACGCAGTATTTTAACTTTTTTTCTATTTCCCCAGTCGGTAATATCTCCAGCAAGCGCCATAGCATCTAAAAGAGTTGGCTCTTTGAAATATACATTGTAAGATCCTGGCTGATTAACCTCTCCTAAAACCTTCACATAAAAATTAACCATGTAAACTTGAACATGAGGCGCTGCTATGTATTCTTTAGCAATTTCAGATAAATGCAACCTTAATTCGGTTACAGTTAGTCCTTCTGCTTTAATATCTCCTATAATTGGCAGGTTTATTATTCCAGATTCCTCAACTCGATAGCCCATTAGATGGGGGTGTTGGTTGGTGTTGCCAGCATTCTTATTCCATTGCCCCTCGTTTATCAAGGCACTTTTGGTTTCCATTAAACTGGTTATTTTGATATTAAATATATCTCCAGTTTGAATTCGGTATTCGTATGCCTGCTGATTTACTTTTGAGTCTACTCCTTTTTTCTCAACACTCTTATTGGAGAGGTCCTGTAAATAGGTAATTTGCTTTGTTCGTACACACGACGAGGCAAAAATCGCTATTGCGATAAATAAATAAACTCTAATCAAATTTGCTGTTGGCATTGCGTTTAAAAATCAATTTTTAACGGGCACAAATATAACGCTATATATTGACTTCATAAGGGTTTAGGCATACCGCTGAAGCATGCTTATTTATACCTAACTATTTATAGCTAAAAAAACAGAATTAGTTGTATTTAATATCCATTCCTTTTTGTACATTAGTTGCATATAAAAATTCCAAAAAGAATATACAACTATGAGTAAACAAAGTTTAATTGATAACCAAGATGCTATCTTGGAAACGCTTCCTACAGATGAGTTAAAGGCATCTTTTAAGGCTAGCCTAGAGGAGCCTGAGGCTGCACAGCCTTCTGCTGACGAGCTTGTTGCTGAAGCTAACACTGAAGAGCACGTTTCTGATGATATGCTTGCTGGTATTAAAGAAGATATCGAAAGAGATGATTCTGCTGCTCCATTGAGCGGGTCTGATCTAGAAGCTGCAATGGCTGCAAATTTAGCGGATGTATCTACTGAGCCTAACGAAGGAGAAGCTCCTACTGAGTAGTAGTTATCACATAAGATTTAAGGAGACGGTTTGATTTTTATCAGGCCGTCTTTTTTTTGTCGCGGCCCTGACGCTTCGGTCAGGATAGACTCTGAAGAATGCTGTAAAAAAAGAGCATTTTCATTAAGGTTAACTGGATGGCTCGCTGCTCCTACGGCTGAGATGATTCCGCTTCCACTCCATCTGCGATGGCGCGTTGACGGAATGACGCGCCGAAACGAGAGGGATGACGTTAATTTACAACAGAACCATCCTTTAGCACATAAACCTCATCGGACAAGGCAATAGTTGGATACGACGCTATCTTATACCACCCTTCGGCGGATAAAACTGACCACCCCAGGACGCTTCAAAGTGACCACCTGCGACGGAGCAAAGTGACCACCTAAAACTGCGAAGAAAAATTATTGGCTGTTGGCCATCTTTGATTGAACAAATCAATATTTAATC
>JABSPQ010000101.1 GCA_013214205.1 Flavobacteriales bacterium | reverse complement strand
TTTGATACTCCACTTGGCTATCTCCTAGACCATAATAACGTTGGAGTATTAATATTTTAAATAGCATCACTACGTCATAAGATTTGGCTCCAGTATTATTCTTTTTGTTGGTATTGAGTAGTTTATTTTCCAGTGACTCTCGAAACATCTAAAAGTCAATTACTTTACTGATCGATTCTAATGGGTTACCTATTGTAGATAAGCGTTCTTTGGTGAACTCTTCATCGAATAAGCCTTTGTTTCCTCGTGTTTTATACATTTTTACAGCAATTAATTACAACATAAAAGATACACATTATTAGCTAATTATCAATGGTTTAAATTTTAGAAGTCCCCTTAGGTTAACCCAAATTATTTCGAACATATTGGGCAATGCAGTAAAGTTTACCAATGAAGGAGAAATAACTGTATTGGCATTTTTAGAAGGTCATAAAGATGATAAAGTAAGTATTAAAATAGAAGTGATAGACACTGGTGAAGGGATTTCTGAAGAGAATCAGTTAAAACTCTTTAGCGAGTTTCAGCAACTCGATCATAGTTCTACCAAGGAAGCAGAAGGAACAGGACTAGGGTTGGCTATTTGCAAACAATTGGTGCATTTAATGAATGGAGAAATTGGAGTTATTAGCGACGGGAAAAACGGAAGTACCTTCTGGTTTACTTTCGATGCCATGCCTGTAAAAGCAATAATACCCAAATTAAAAGACGAAAACATTACTCAAGTAGAGGAGAGCTTTAATGCAAACGTGCTTATAGTAGACGATAACGACATCAACCTAACAGTAGCAAGGTTAATGCTGATTATATTAGGCTGTACTGTAGACATAGCTGAAGACGGGCAAAAGGCTTTAGATAAATTTAAGGAAAAACAAATACGACTTGATATTTATGGATATTCAAATGCCAATAATGGACGGCATACAATCTACCAATGCCATTAAAGAAAAATACCAGAACGTTCCGCCAATTATTGGCCTCACCGCCAACGCTATAAGGAGATAAAGAAAAATACGTTAAAAATGGACTAGACGACTATTTACCTAAACCGATAACCATAAATGCATTGGAATCGATGTTGAGCAAATGGGTGAGTATAAAAGCGTAAATCGCTCTATTTTTGATCACTATCTTAATTTTATAAGGAATTTAAACAACAAAAAAATGCCGATACCGTAAATCAACACCATGAGTAAAATAGACGAAATATTATTGATAGAAGACAGTGAAACCTGTGCCTTCTTAAATAAACGAATAATTGATGGCATGAACATCTGCGAATCGTTGGTGATAAAAACCAATGGTCAGAACGCACTAGACTATTTAATCTCGCAAGATAAAAACGGGATCTCCCCTCCCGAACTTATTTTCCTCGATTTGAAAATGCCAGTGATGGATGGCTTCGATTTTTTGAGAGAATTTCGAAAATTAATGCCTAAAAACAAGCCACCAGCAATTGTTGTTTTAAGCTCGTCCGACCTAAAATCCGACATTAATAAAACAGCCGAATTGGGTGTTGATTTATACTTAACTAAAAATTTAGATAGTTATAAGGTCAATCAGGCAATTAGAAAAATTAGAACTACCGCAATATATTCTGATAAAAAATACCATGTACTTGCCGTAGACAACAACGAAATAAATAACACCATTGTTAAGCACAGTTAAATACCCACAATTGCAGTGTTGATACGGTTGTAGATGGCTATCAAGCCCTTAAAATATTCGAATAAAACAGATACGACTTCATTGTAATGGACATCCATATGCCTATTATGAATGGATCGAAAACCATAGAAACACTTAAAGCAACATTCAATGCAATACCACCAATAGTTGCCTTAACAGCAGAAGAATGGGGAGACGATAAAGCAGATTTAATTTCGCAAGGTTTTATGGAAGTTTACCACAAACCGTTTTCTTTAAAAATGTGCGACGACATGATTGCGAAGTGTTTTTCATAGAACACTGATTACCACAAATTTAATTATTAACAAACCCTGTTCAGCGATTCAATAAAAAACAATAAATTGCACTTTTATGGCATTTTAAGAACATTTTATTGCATTTACTTCACTTTTACTATGAACAAACACATTTATCAAACATTTAAATCTGAGACACAAAAGGGGTTTTAATGAAAATACACCTACCTACAAGTGATTAATTACCTCTTTTCATACACCTTACCCTCTATTTTTCAACAAAAAAACAGAACCAAATACAACAATTCACGTTTCTAACATTAACTCGCATAAATTATTAAACAACCTAATAAACAAACAAAATGTACGGATTAGTTAACCATGCCATACAAGGTCTTTTAACCAAAGAATTTGGAGAAGATAAATGGGCAGAGATCAAAGAGAAAGCTGGAGTACAAGAAGAGATATTTGTAAGTATGCAACAATACGACGACAGCATTACCTACAACTTAGTTGGAGCAGCAAGCGAAGTAACCAAAGTAGATGCAGCCGATTTATTAGAAGCATTTGGAAGATACTGGGTACTATTTACAGCCGAACACGGCTATGCAGAAATGCTGGACATGGCCGGGGGAAACTTCGTTGAGTTTGTAGAAAATTTAAACCAACTCCACATCCGAGTTGGTGGCATGATGCCTGGTCTTGTTCCGCCTAGCTTTGATGTTGAAAGAAAAGGCGACAAAGGAATGATATTAACCTACACGTCAAAACGTGCCGGGCTTGCTCCTATGGTAATTGGCCTTATAAAAGGTCTCGGAGAAAAATTTGACGAACAAGATTTAACAATCGAACTGCTAAACACGAAGCAGGAAGAGGACAACTGGATCAGTGAATTCGATGTAAACTGGTAATAAATTCGTTTACCAGTGTATGCTAAACATCTTCAACTCCGATCACCTTAGGGAAATATTTCCCTTTCACATACTAATTGATCACAACTTGGAAATTATCCAAGTTGGTAACCTGATGAGAAAATTAGTGGTGTCGCCTGCTGAACACAGCCAGCTTAATGATACATTTTTAGTAAACCTCAACAAGAAAAACACAACAGCTTCGAAAGCCTCCTTAAGCTTTGCAAAAACTCGTTCTTGTATCTACTATAGATAACAGAATTCAGCTAAAAGGAGCATTTTACATCACCTCCAACCCAAATCAACTCATCTTTTTGGGCAACATACAACCCGACCAATTATTAAGTTCTTTCAAGGAACACATCAGTATTAGAGGCTTTCCTGCTCACGATTCATTCAGCGATTTTCTTTTTAGTCAGCAAGCCAACACAAGAGCACTTTCGGAACTAAAAAGACACAACGACGAAATCATCGCTCATAAAAATTTCATGAAAAACATCCTCTCTTCAATTAGAGATATGTATGCCGTGGTTAACATGAAAGGGGTTATCAAAAAAGTTAATCAATCATTATTAGACACCCTTAACTACAAAGGAAAAGGACTACTTGGCTAACCATTAGGTACAATATCAACTGTACTTACATTTGCTTTCGTCGAAAAAACCAATGATTCCGAATTCAAAGAAATACTTAATATCAGAGAATGTGATCATAGAAGACTTGTACTCAGCATAAAAGAAGTAAAGCCAATACCCGTTTCGTTTTCATCATCACTAATAAAAAACCTAGCTGGTAACGACGAAGGGATAGTGTGCATCATTCAGGATTTAACACAAAAAAGAATTCAGGAAGAACTAACCATAGAAAAAAACACAGCAGAACAATCAGCCAAATTTAAAGATCAATTTCTGGCCAACATGAGCCACGAAATAAAAACCCCAATGAACGGCATAATTGGCATGGTGGACATTTTGCAAAGGAGCGTAGGCCTTAACCCAAAACAGAAAAGTCATCTCAAAATCATCCAAAACTCATCGCGAGACCTAATGAATATCATCAACGATATATTAGATCTATCTAAACTTCAGGCGGGCAAAGTAGAAATCAAATATTCAGAAACATCCATCAAAGATGTAGTACACCATGTATCATCCCTTTTCTCGGCAAACGCTGCACAAAAAGGACTTTCGATAAACACAATACACACATCTAACATACCCCTTAAGTTTAACGCACCCACCAATCGTATTACCCAAATTCTATCCAATCTTGTTGGTAATGCCGTAAAGCTTACCAGCTTCGGATCGGTAACCATTAAAACATCTTGGATCAATAAAGATGACGGAATGATGAAAATTGAAATAACAGATACAGGTAATGGGATTTCTATAGAAAATCAAAAACTACTCTTCAACGACTTTCACCAGCTCGATCAATCAATAACCAAAGCAAACAAAGGAACCGGCTTAGGATTGGCAATATCAAAAAAGCTGGTTGAACTAATGCAAGGTGAAGTTGGCATAATAAGCGAGATTGGAAAAGGAAGCAACTTTTGGTTTACATTCAAAACCACCCCAATAGAAGAGCCGACCGATCAGCCTTCTGAGCCAAATCCAAATTCAGAACAAACTCAAAATTACGATCTCAAAGTACTTTTAATAGACGACAACGCCGTTAAATTAATGGTTGCCGAAATTATGCTGGAAGAGTTCGAATGCGAAGTTACTAGCGCCACCAACGGACTAGATGGGCTGGAAAAATTCGAAGAAAATCTTTTCGACTTAATCTTAATGGACATTCAAATGCCCGAAATGAATGGGGCTGAAGCCTCTCAAAAAATTAAAAAGAAATACGCCAAAGTGCCTCCAATAATTGGTTTAAGCGCTAATGCAATGGAAGGAGACGCAGAAAAAATACATGAACCAAGGATTGGATGACTATATGCACAAACCAATTACACTAGAAGATCTAGACAGCAAACTATCCAATTGGTCTTATATTAACTTGATTAATCTAAGACCGTTGCAAGGAGTATATTTCAATAATTCCGGGCAAACAATACACTTACGTATCTGCACTTAAGGTGTTTAACATGCATCTTTAATGTATGAAATTAGAGAAATACCCGACCTTGGCAGATAGTTTTTGTGATTTAAGAACAAGAAAGATAAAGACTACATTTTTCACACAAATGAATACACTATTAGATTGGAATAAAATAGGTTCTATTATAGATCAACACTATAAGAAAGGTAAAAGCGCAA
>JABSPQ010000100.1 GCA_013214205.1 Flavobacteriales bacterium | reverse complement strand
CTAAAGTTGATTTCAACCCATGTTCCGAAACTTCTTTGATAATCCCAAGTTTCTCTTCTTTGGTGAATTTTCTCTTTTCCATCATTCAAAATTATAGATTTATTAATATAATTATGTCTGATTAATTAAGGGGCTGAAACATCAGGTTTTACGACATTTACTAGAATGCAGATTAACTATGTTCATTTAATAGTAAATTGCCGTAATTATAGAACAAGCTATTTTTACACATAAAATTGCATTCTGAACGTAAATTTGTAATGAGTAAAACTCCTTTGGTATCGGTTGTAATGCCGAATTACAACAACGAACTTTATTTGGTTGAAGCCGTAGAGTCGATTCTAGAACAAACATTTACAGATTTTGAATTCTTGATTATTGACGACGGATCAACCGATAAGTCTATTGAGATAATCAATTCGTACAAGGATCCAAGGATAAAATTAATCGTTAAAGAAAAGAACTCTGGCATAGTTGATAGTTTAAACTTAGGAATTGAAGCGGCAGTTGGCAAGTACATGATTCGGATGGATGGAGATGATATTTCTGTTTTAACTCGATTTGAACGCTTGGTGGCATTTATGGAAGGGCATCCCCTAATATGTGTTTGTAGTACAGATATGCAATCGTTTGATAAAAACGGAGATGTTAACATTTGGCGTTATGGGAAGTCGATAATGCACAATAAAGCCGAGATGATATTTAGATCTGCAATTGGACATGCATCGTCTATTTTTAGGATGAATTTATTTACTGATCATAAGATTAGATACGAAAAGGGATATCCTTATATTGAAGATTACAAGCTGTTTACTCGCCTTAATAAACTTGGCGATATGAATAACTTGTCGGATCCACTGTATAAAGTAAGATTGAACGACGCGTCTAGCACAGCGCTTAATCGTGATACCCATGCAGAAAGGTTGAACCTTATTTATAGAGAATTGTTATCGGAATTAGACATTAACTTAGATGAGACGGAGGAGAGCATTGACAAGCTAAAAGTTCATTTTGAAATAAGCACAAAAAGAAAACTAAGCCATTCGTACGGAGAATACGATAAATGGTGCAAAATACTGACGACGAAAAATATAGAGTTGGATATTTATCCGAAGAAAGAATTTGAAGAGATAATTGAGGCTAGATTGCATTGGGTTAAATATAATTTAATTTCACAAAATGCGTCGAAATATTGGGGAATTCTTATGTATAATAAATCCATAGATCTTGCCCTTTTTCGGTACTATCTAGGTGTTAAATTGAAAAAAGATTAGAGTGCATGTCTGAAATAAAAAAAGATCTTTTCTTATTTACCTCTTATTACCCATATGGAGGACATGAAACGTTTATTGATAATGAGTTAAAGTATTTGTCAGGCGCTTTCAGGAAAATCTATATAATACCTTTAAACAGACCTGCTGGTGTTAGGCCAATTCCTGGAAATTGCGAGGTGTTGCAATCCGACTACTCTGATGATGGTTACTCAATATGGTCTGTATTGCTTCGTAATCCATTGGAACTCTTGAGTTATTACCGGATGGAATTGCAGTCGAATGGAGATAAGATTGAAAGCAAAAAAGAATGTTTTAGTAGTTGTCTTCGAGGATTTTTTAAAGCAGGTAAATTAGAGGACCTTCTCAAAGATTACAATATGGATAATGCGATAATCTATTCGTATTGGATGGACAATTGGGCTACGTTGCTAAGTATATTAAAAACAGGTGGAAAAATTCCTAACTTATTTACAAGGGCGCATGGATATGATTTATACGCAGATAGAAGAGCAACTAACTATATTCCTTTTCGTTCTTTTCAGATGACGCAATGCGACGTAATTTCTATTATCTCTCAACAGGGAGTAGATTACTTGAAATCGGAGTATCCACAATATGCGAATAAAATAACCTTAGACTATTTAGGTACGAACGATTATGGATTCAACGAGGAGGAAGCCGATGAAATAGTACATATGGTCTCGGTCTCAAATGTGTATCCTGTTAAGCGAGTAGCTTTAATTGTAGAGTTGCTTCATCAAATTAAGATCCCTGTTAAATGGACACATTTTGGTGATGGCGGATTGATGGATGAACTAAAAAGAAAAATTGCTGAATTGCCTGCTAGGCATACCGTAGAATTGTTGGGGAGAAAGGAGAATCAAGAAGTAATGCGATTTTTGAAGTCCACCAAGATTACTTATTTAATCAATGTTTCATCTTCCGAAGGACTTCCCGTTTCCATTATGGAAGCAGCTAGTTTTGGGATTCCCATTGTAGCAACAGATGTTGGAGGTACTAACGAAATAGTAAACGATGATACAGGCATGTTGATTGAGGAGAATTTTGATGTGAAAGATGTTGCCAACAGAATTCAAAATGATTGTATAGAAAAATTTAAGCGCACTGAGTTTAAGGTTGGTGTTCGGGCCTATTGGAAGGCACGTTTTTCTGCGGATACAAACTATGTTAGATTTATAGAAAGACTAGTTAACTATGAGTTCTAATAAACCCCTTGTTAGTGTTGTAATTCCATGCTATAACGTCCAAGAATACATTGAGGAATGTATTACATCTGTTCTCAATCAAACTTACCCATATTTAGAGGTTATTTGTGTAGATAATAACTCTACAGATACTACTTGGCTAAAACTGGAGAGACTCAAGGAGAAACATCCCAATATTGTTATCGAAAAAGAAGAACGGAAAGGAGCACCGTGTGCGAGAAACAAAGGGATGGATTTGAGTAAAGGAGAATGGATTCAGTTTTTGGATGCTGATGACTTACTTGACAAGAATAAAATTGAATCTCAGATTAGCTTAATTCAGGAAAAAGAGAATTGTGTTTTTATTGCTGGGGGGTATGTAAAAAAGTATGTAAATGGTGATGAAAAGGATGAAACGGTAAGCGCTGGCGAACCTTTATTAAACCTGCTAACCAGGCATTTAGGAAATACCTGTTCTAACTTGTTTCGGGCGGACCTTATTAAGAAAATTGGAGGGTGGAACGAATCCTTTAAAAGCAGCCAGGAGGTAAAACTTATGTTGGATTTGTTGAAGTTGAACAACAATGTTTTGTACGATAACCGGCTACTAACAACCATAAGAGAAAGGGAAGCAGGTCAAATCTCTCAGCAGAATCCAAAAAGAAAATGGAATCAATTTGTACAAATGAGGGTGGAAATTATCGAATATATAAAAACCGATGAACCGCAACTATTCAATGAAAATGAAGAAGAAATTAATAGCAGTTTATTTAATAATATTCGAACATTAGCTCCCTTCGACTTGGCTAGTGCCACTAATTATTGTAATCTTTACATACCGAAAGATTATATACCAAAAAACACAAGTAAAGAGATTGGACTATATTCCAAGATTTACAAATTGGTGGGCTTTCGATTTACAGAAATATTATATCAACTTATTAAGTGAGTATTAAATGAAAATTTATGTATTAGTAGGCACCCGCCCTAACTTTATAAAAGTAACTCGCTTTAAAGAAGTAGCGGCAACATATTCGGATGTTGATATTCAAATTATTCATACAGGCCAACATTACGATAGAAAAATGGCCGATGTGTTTTTTGAGCAATTCAAAATGCAGCCCGACTATTTCCTAGATACACCTCCAGGTACACCCAATCAGCAATTAGCAGAGATTATGATTAGGTTGGAGAAACTCTTTAATGAAATTGGCAATCCCGATATATTCTTGGTGCCGGGAGACGTAAATTCTACATTGGCAGGTGCAATTACAGCGAGTAAAATGAATATTAAACTAGGGCACATAGAGTCGGGTTTAAGATCGTTTGACAGAACTATGCCTGAAGAGGTTAACCGAGTGGTGATAGATCATATTAGTGATTTCTATTTGGTTACCGAGCAAAGTGGATTGGATCATATTAAGAATGAAAACTTACGAGGCGAAGTGTTTTTTGTGGGCAATACCATGATAGATACCATTGTGAAATTCGAAGATGAAATTGATGCGTCGCCTGTGCTTGAAGAGAACGGGCTTAAAGCAAATGAGTACATCCTAATGACCATGCACCGTCCTGCAACAGTAGATTTTTCAGAAGGGTTAACGAATGTTTTGGAACTGTTAGAAAGTGTTACCAAAAGATTTAAAGTATTGTTTCCAATTCATCCAAGAACAAAATCTAATTTAGAAAAACACGGATTATTAGGTAGGTTAGAGGCCATTGAAAACCTTGTGATTGGTGGGCCAATGGATTATTTTGCTTTTCAAAAGTCTACTAAAAATGCCAAGTTAATATTAACGGATTCAGGTGGGATTCAAGAAGAATCTACCTTTTATGGCGTTCCTTGCCTTACGCTTAGGCCAAATACCGAACGACCGATAACAATTGAAGTTGGCACAAATACAATGATCACATTCGACATTGATTTAATTCAAGGTTTAATTGATGACATTGAAAATGGATCATATAAAAAGGGAGAGATTCCCGAATTGTGGGATGGGAAAGCTACAGAGCGAATCATTAAACATTTAATGGAGCTATAAGTGGTTTATTTAACTTGGGGCATCGGATTTAACGGCATCTATTTAAGCCAAGTTTTAGGTGTTGTAAAACACCTTTCGTCACTTTCTAAAACCTCCATTCTTGTTGTCTCCTTTGTTCCTTATACTACCTATACCGAAACCCGAAAAAGAATAAAGGCAGCCTATTCAAACAGCTTGGTATTGCCAATGATTCCGAGTAGGAACCATTGGTGGCCGTTGTTCGCCCTAATGCTTGCACCATTACTTATGTTTAGTGGCAGAAAAGGCATTATGACAAGAGGAGTTCTTGCAAATCAAATCGGGTTATTACTTCGAAAACTTAAAATTGTTAGCAGTGTTGTATACGATGGTAGAGGAGCGGAAATGGCAGAATGGAAAGAATACAACCTCGTTCAAAGTGTAAAACTGTTAGGTAAAATAGAAGGGTGGGAGAGCAACTCTGTCATCAACAGTGATTTTAGATTGGGAGTGTCGGAGAAACTATTAGAATACTGGCGAGCAGAATTTGGTTACCAAGGCCAAAAGCTCAATCACCACATTGTGGTTCCTTGTACCATCAACAGCTCAACCAACAACGGTATCGAAGATAATTCTACCAGAGAAAAATATGGGTATTCTGTTGATGACGTAATAATCGTTTACTCAGGATCACAAATAGGGTGGCAGTCGTTTCATTTAATCGACGATTTACTGCTGGAGGTGCTCCAGCAAAGCGAAAAGGTTAAAGTATTGTTTATGGCCCAAATTGAATTGGATACCCTACATGCATATGTACAATTTCCTGATAAATTCGTCAAAATGTGGGTTAACCCAGAGGAGGTTGTCGACATTATATCGATGTGCGATTACGGGCTTATGATTAGAGAAGAAACGGTTACCAATAAAGTGGCCTCTCCAACAAAATTTGCAGAGTACTTAGGGGCAGGGCTCAAGGTTATTATCTCGCCGAATGTGGGTGATTTTTCCAAGGTAGTGAAGGAGAACGACCTGGGGATTGTAATTGATTCCGTACACACAATTAAAGCATTAGAACAAGTTAAAGCGGAAGAAAGCGCAAGAATAAAAGCATTCGCAAAATCGAATTACATAAAGTCGGCATTTGATGTAGAATACAATGCTTTATTAACGAAGTTTAACGCTAATTAACAAATAATGAGTTGTTATAAAAGACTACTTTTAGTCGAATAATTTAACACATAGAATGGACATTATTGCGTTTTTAAAATCATTACTTCTCGACAGTTTAGGTGGGATTCCACTGAGGCTGATCCCCTTTTTAATTGTTCAATTAATCTTATCCGTAGTTATCAGTTTGGTATTCGGTAAAATATTCGAGATTGAATCAACGGGTTTACGTAAGTTGGTTTTTTCGGGTGTGGCTATGCTTGCCCTTTCTATAACTGCATCCATCTCGGTTTCTATCTCAATTTTATTTGCCGTTTTGGTCATCATGTGGATCCTTAAATTCAAGGACCTATCACCAATTGATAGAATTGTATTTGTGATGGTTCAATTCTTATTCGGGTCGGGATATGTTATGTTAGGTGTTATTACCATGATAATATTGGGCTTGTATTTTTTGCTTACCCAAAAAAAATCATAGGATGAAGAAGCAGGTGCTCTACATTGTGTTACTCCTAACATGGGCGCTATATGCATTCAAAAGCGACGATACAGTTAGCTGGTTAAATCAACATTCCCAATTGAGCTTTTTGCGTTTACACAAAGGCACCATAGACATGGGCGAAGGTTTGTTTGAGCAGAAACTATCATATACGCTAGGGCTTAATAAAGCTGGAACGTCAATAGTTTCGGAGTTAATTTCAAAGCCAACTGCAAATCGGTGGAGAGCTCCAGGAAACGTTCCTATAGCATCCATTACAAAATCGGAAAACGGTTACAACCTTTCGTTTCAAAAATCAGAATTACCAATAGTTTCACTTGTTTTTGAAGAAGATGCATTGTTTGGTTATACCGAAGGAATCTATCACAAAGGAATTCGGGAATTGGCTACCAATAACTATAAGCTAGAGTGGTGGATGCAGCAGGCGAATTACGCCCAAAAAGGTAAAGCATGGGAACGTAAGGTAAAACTTGCTTTCGTAGACGGAACGGAAGTAACAGACGAAAAGGTTGCCGTCAGAATAAATGGCAATACAACTAGGAGTTACTCGCAAAAAACGCTCCGACTTATCTTCCCAGATATCAAGTCTATTGAGATAGATGGTAAACAGGTTGAATCTAAAACATGGATTCTGAGAAATGCAGGGAACGATTGGGATAAGGCATATGTTAGAGACATGCTTACGAGCAGAATGGTAGAAAATATGGGAATGGAAACCCAGCACGGTAAGCCTGTTGTTGTATACTTAAATGGCGTATACTGGGGAATTCATTATTTAAGACCCAAGATAGATGAGTACTATCTCGCTAATAAATATGGAATCGCTAAGGAGGATGTGCTAATGATTGAATCGCCGAGAAATGTATATCGAGGAGGCGATAAGGCCCTTACGGAATTTAAAAAGCTTGTAAACTTTGTTTTAGAATGTAGAGAAACTAATCCGGCTTGTATCGCAAAGATCGATTCTGTAATGAATTTTGACGATTACTTTAACTACATGGCCGTTCAGATTTTTATTGCCAATACAGACTGGCCACAAAACAATTGGATCATATGGAAATCTGCAGATCCCAAAAGTAAATGGAATTGGATTTTAAAAGATACTGATTACGGTTGGGCGTATTCTGGTAAAGGTGCATCAGAAGTAGATATGAAATATAGAGTGGAACGGATTAGTATGCTTCCTGCTTTAATTGCTAAGTCCTTAAAAAACGATAAGGAATTTAAAATTAGATTGTACAACAGCGTTCTGCGTGTTACTGAAAATGAGTTTTCGGAAGAACTGGTAAGTGTTCAACTAAACAGGCTTAAATCTAATTTGGATGCAGAAATGGAAAATCAAATAAACAGGTGGCGCACGCATATCTCCGTTCAATCGTGGGAAGCCGAAATTGAAGAGATCAGAGCATTTAGTAAATCAAGAAGGATTTTTATAAAAGAAAATTGGAAGTAGCACAAAGAAATAAGGATAGATCATTGAATATTCCAAATCGCATAATTTCAATATCTTTATCTTTGATTTGTTCGTATTTGAATAATTTATATTGAGTAAATACGAACAAATGTTACTATTAGAAAGTGGTAACAGAGAGTGAATGAGCAAAACTGAAGAGGCTAATGTTATAAAATCAACTAGAATTATAATTAAAGATCAGTTGATTGTAATTAATCGCATAACTGTGATTGGTTAGAATAGGTTTTGCATTATTGATGATGAATTTTCTGATGATATAATTATCAGTTAATAGTCTTAAAAGAGATTTTGAATCGGAAATGGAAAAAATTGATGTAATTATTACTACTAAAAATCGAATAAAGGATTTAGTAATTACAATTCGACATTTGTTGAAAATTGGGTTTGAAGAAAAACAGGTTTACATTATTGACGACGCTTCAGAAGACCAGACTTACAACGTTATTCAGAATGAATTTCCTACCATAAACATTAGAAGAAACGAAAGTTCAAAGGGGCTAATTGTTAATAGGAATATCTTAATGGATTGGACTAGCAATGGTTATGTGTTATCTGTGGACGATGATTCTTATGTGCTTACAGGGGCAGATGTAAACGAGGCCATAAGTATTTTAGAGTCGGATGAGAGCTATGGGATTTTTCATTTTAGAACCTTCGAGCAACTTGCCGCCCCTCCTCCAAAGGAAGAATTATCAGACGAAATTAGAATCCTAAGAAATTATATTGGGTGCGGACACATTATTAGCCGAGCTACAATAGAATCTGTTGGCATGTACTTGGAAGAATTGTTTTTTTACGCTGAAGAACTTGATTTTTCTATTCGGGCCTATATCAAAGGAATAAAAACGGTTACAAAAGATAATTTGATTGTTCATCATCGAATTGATAAAACGCTTAGAAAAACTCAAAAGAAATCAAAGGAAGAAGATGGTGTGTATGGGCAAACGTTTCGTTTTAAATTACTTTTTGCGAATAATTTGATTGTTACATCCATTTACTATCCATTCCTTATTCGCGAAGTATTTTTAGCATATAGAATATTGCTTAATTTATACGTACTTGGAATAGAGCAAAACACCTTTAAAGCTTGGGTTTTAGGACTGAAAAGATATTTGTCTATGCGGAAACTGATTAAGGAAAAAAGGAATTCGATGAGTTACAAAGCGTTTAATAATTGGATTAAATTACCTTTAATTTAAATGTTGAAGTAACGTTTTTCTTAATATTAGAGTTTATATAGACCTTGTTGCACATGCAACCAATTCGTTACCTTTGATCTGTACTAAATCTGCCATGGCAAAGAATTTTCAAGAAGAGATGTTATCTATTTCTCAATTAAATAAATACGGGGTTTAATGCGTCATTTGTTCAACGACAATAAGCATTTATTGCTGTCCTTAACTGGCGTAGTTATGCTTAGTCTCGTAAATGTCTATTTAGGGGTTGGGCTATCCATATTTTTATTTATCAAATTTGTCAAGGATAATGAACTAAATCAACTGTTTGTTCTCCTTTATTTTATTTTGTTTTTTTCCGATACAAGGGTGGAATCCTTAACATTTGCTCAACTAATAAAGCCGTTTATTGGTTTGTTATGGGCAATGGTAATTTTGAGGAAATTTGGAGTTCGTAAGGCCACTAAAACTTGGACCAAACATTTTATACCATTTATATTATGGTCGTTTTTTGTGATCATTTATTCTCCCACGCCTGTAATAGCATTTCAAAAAACATTGTCATATGCCATTATTCTATTTTGCGTTCCATTGTTTATGTTAGAAATGGGAGCCAAAAGAGTTGTGTTCTTTAGGAGGTTGATTTTCTTTTTTATGGCAGTTTTGTTTATAGGTCTAGTATTAAGGGTTATAGGGATGGATGTAGTTGTTTTGGCAGGTAGATACAGGGGTTTAATGGGCAATCCAAATGGGTTAGGAATCTTATTGCTTTGTCAATTCTTGTTGGTGGAAGTTATTCGTTACGTTAATCCTAAAGTGCTTAAACGCAATGAGTACTATGTTTTTATAACAGTGGTAATTTTATCACTTTTATTATGCAGATCTCGCTCTGCCATGCTTGTATTTATAGTATACTTTATATTGGGATGGATATATAAAAGATCTGTATCATTTGGAGTAATTGCGTCTGTTGTTTTGTATCTGTTTACCATCGTATTGATCGACTATATATCTGTAATAATTATTGAACTTGGGCTCGAAAAATACATGCGGTTAAAAAGGCTAAATGAAGGTTCGGGTAGGATTGTTGCTTGGGATTTCGCATTTCAAAAAATTCAAGATAACTTTTATACAGGCAGGGGGTTTAACTATACAATACATATGTTTAGGCAGAACAGACCTCTTTTATTGAAGTTAAATCACCAGGGCAATGCGCACAATTCATTTTTGACATTTTGGTTAAATACGGGGTTGATAGGGTTAAGCCTGTTTTTTTATGGCCTCTTTAGGATGCTTAAAAGAGGTGCAAAAAAATCGCCATTAATGCTTCCTGTATTTTCATGTTTTATGATTTCAGCAACTTTCGAATCCTGGTTAACAGCCTCGTTGAATCCGTTTACCATCATCTTCTTTATTACAATGACATTGCTTGTTGAAGGCAAAAAAGAGGAAGTAAAAGAGGACGCAAAAGTAGATGTGAAAGTTTATAAATTATAGTTCTGCAAGTTTTAGCTCCTTTTTTACCAGGGTTTTTCAAAAGATTCTTTCGTGAATTCTATAGTTCCGTCCTTAAACACACTGTCTTTGTCATTTCGTAATGACAATGGGTCTTTACCACCAATTTTTGACATTAAGGAAATTGGAAAAAGAAAAAGATAAAAGATGGAACTTAGCAAAATATTGGGTACAATGTAACTGAGGACTTGTGCAAGTTTCATCCATAAAAACTCAATTTTCTCACTTAACGATTTAGAAAATGCACCGATTAAACCTAAACTAGTCGCGGTAATTAATAACCAATCTAAAAGAATAAAATTAGAGATGTCAAGAGTCCCGATTTTATAGAGCGGCAAATATTTAGAAACAACACCAATAACTAATAGGCCTGTGCTAATAGTAATTACCGTTTTTATTGGATCCGATTTAAATTTACTCATTATACAATTAAAATAAAGAGTAAATAAATGGTGCTACCGAGCTGCCAGCAGAGAATACTACCAATAATCCAATTAATACCAAGACTATTATAGTGGGAGCAAGCCAAAACTTTTTTCGCTCTTTTATAAACATCCATAAATCCTTTAATAATTCCATATTTTTATTTTTTATTATTTTTTAATCCGATTTAAACTTTACCATCCATTTTTCACGGTTTTCCCAATCGGGTTGTTCCGTTTTAGAGTAAACATAATCATTGATAACTAGATAGTCCATTTCTGTGCTCATAAAGCATCTGTACGCATCATAAGGCGTACAAACTATAGGTTCCCCTCTAACATTAAAACTAGTGTTTACCACAAGTGCATACCCTGTTTGCGTCTTAAACTCATTAATTAATTTCCAGTAGCGTTCATTGGTTTCTTTATGAACTGATTGAATACGAGCCGAAAAATCAAGATGAGTAATAGACTGTATATCGCTTCTTTTAATATATAGTCTTTCCCACAGCCCTAAGTCGTTAAAATTGCTTGGCAACTCTTTTCTTCTAGATGCTTTAACAGGTGCAACCAAAAGCATATAAGGTGAGTCTTCTTCCAAGTCAAAGTATTCTTGCGAATCTTCTGCCAATACAGAAGGGGCGAAAGGTCTAAAGCCTTCTCTATACTTAATTTTTAGATTAAGTTTCTTTTGCATTTCAGGGTTTCTCGCATCACCAATAATACTCCTGTTACCCAATGCCCTTGGGCCAAATTCCATTCTCCCTTGAAACCATCCAACCGCACTACTGTCTGCAAGTTTAGATGCTATAAGTTTCGTTACCTCATCAAAATCGTCATACTTTGTAACAACCGCCTTTACCTTCCGATTCATTAATTCAATCTCCTTCGACGAATACTCTGGCCCCAAATAAGAGCCTTTCATTTGATCAAGCTTATCATCAATAATCCGCTCTTCTCCAAAATACATTAAGCTTACCGCTAATGCAGCTCCAAGGGCTCCGCCTGCATCTCCTGCTGCTGGTTGGATGTATACATTTTTAAAGATTCCTGCTTTTACCAATTTACCGTTAGCCACACAATTTAATGCAACTCCTCCAGCCATGCATAAATTATCGGAACCCGTTAATCTCTTGGCTTCTTTGGCCATTTTTAATACAATCTCTTCAGTAACTTGTTGAATAGCTAAAGCGAGGTTGCAGTGATGTTGTTCTAAATCTGCTTCGTCCGTTCTTCTTGGAAACCCAAATAAACCTGCCCATTTGTCGTCTTTTACCATGCGCAAGCCAGTCGCATAATTGTAATAAGACTGGTCTAACCAAATGGAACCATCCTCCTTAATATCTACAAGTTTATCTTTTATTATCTCAACAAACTTGGTTGTTTCCTCCGCTTCTGGATTCCCGTATGGAGCCAAACCCATTAGTTTGTATTCTCCCGAATTAACCATAAATCCAAGGAAATAAGTAAATGCGCTATACAGGAGGCCAACTGAGTGTGGGAAATTTAATTCTTTTAAAATACTAATATCACTTCCCTTACCATGACCTATGGATGCCGTACACCATTCGCCTACACCATCAATTGTAATTATTGCAGCATCTTCATATGGAGACGGGAAAAATGCACTAGCGCCATGTGACAAATGATGTTCAGGGAAAAGTAATTTTAATTTATCAAGGTCGTATGGTCCAACTTCTTTTAATCCATCTCGAATTAATTTTTTCAAGAACATCTTTTCACTGAGCCAAACCGGAATGGCTTTTAGAAACGATAATAAACCTTTTGGGGCAAACGCATAATAAGTTTCCAATAATCGTTCGAATTTCAATAATGGCTTATCGTAGAAAACAATGGCATCCAATTCGTCTATTTCTAAACCAGTTTCTTCCAAGCAATACTTAATAGCTTCTACAGGAAAGTTTTCTGTGTGTTTAATTCTGGTAAACCTTTCTTCTTGGGCAGCGGCTATTATTTTCCCTCCAACGGTAATGGCAGCAGCAGAATCATGATAAAAGGCAGAAATGCCAAGGATGCGTTTCAATGTAGTTGGTGTTTTTTTGTTCAAATTAGTTCTTGTCTGCTTATAAAGTTCAATTATATTAACGTAAATATAAAGTAATAACATAGATAGTTTTATGCAGACGAGGTAATTATGTGTACTATTGATGCGCTGAATGTTTGTTCATAAAGTGTACTCAATAGATTTAGGAGTAACTCTTTTGATAATAAGCATTTTATGTAATACGGTTGTTTACTTGATAAGAATGTATTTATGAATAATAGTAAGGCAATTTCTACTCTTATAGGATTGATAGGGGTAGTGTATTTGTTGAGTTTAATTGGTTTGAATCCATTTGTGATCAAATTATTGACAACGAATGAACTTCATTATACTTTTACGGATAATATTCAAAAAGTTCAGATATGGGTGAGCATCACAGGTGTGCTCAGTTTGGCTTTTGGAATTGTAAGTGGCAAATTGAAATTATTTGACTTTGCTAACGAAAAAAACAAATTAACCAACGTAATTATTGCTATTTCTTTTCTTATCGCAACCTTAATATACGTTGAATTTGCGTTAAGAATTAAACCTGTAATTACTACTGCAGATCTTTTTGATAAGTCAATTCCTTATGTGAACTCGGTATTTTCTAGACACGTGCATCCCAATAAAACAGTTGAGATTAATTACTTCGAGATACCTGATAAAGTGAACTATCGTTTTTATAAAGGTTACCATACCAATCCTTTTGAATTCGAAAAGCCTAAAGGAGAGATTCGAATAGTAGTACTTGGAGGGTCCTTTATTTTTGGTGATCACGAAGTGGCTAATTGGGATCACATGAAAAATGAGTACGATAGAAATTGGATTGAAAAGGCAGAGACAAAACTGCATTTAAAGGGGTACATAAATGTTGAGGTTATTAATGCCGGAACTCCTGGACATGCTACATTTGATTCTTTTGGTAGATTATATTCTGAGATTTATCTCTTTGAGCCAGACTATGTCATCCTTTGTCATGCTTGGAATGATATTAAGTATTTTTCACAGATCACTCCCAATAATTCATTGTTAAGGCAGTTTAAGGGCGTTCGTCAAAAAACAAGGGCCGATGTATATTCTACCCTTGAAGAGATTTCTCAAATATATGTCCGTGGGAAACGGATATTTCAGTTCGAAAATATAGACCTTGAAGGAACAATCGTAAAGCAGGGTGTTGAAGTGAAAATTACTCCTTATGCGAAAAAACAGTTCAAACTCACTCTTGATTTATTTAATCAAGCATGCAAATCTATTGGTGCAACTCCAGTTTTGTTAACACAACCCAGATTAATACATTTAAATAATAGCGAAAGTGAACGAAATAGAATTGGATATAGTGCACAAAAGCTTAACCATGAAGGGATATGTGATGCGTTTGCTTTTACAGATTCGGTTGTGATGAGCTATGTAAATACAGATTCCTTGGTCGCTTGTTATGATTTTGCAAAACAGTATATTGGTGTTGATTCTCTGTTTCATGATCATGTACATCTTAATGCAACAGGTAATCAAATCAGGGCAAACGCATCTAAATCATAACTATCTAAATATCAGTTAATTGTGTTGTTTTTGCCGTTAATTATACGTATATTTATCTGATAATCAGATATTTATACTAATGAGAGAAGGAGGTTTATTATTGTATTTTTCAGGGATGAAAGATCCTCGTGTTGAACGGACTCGCTATCATCTTTTAGATGATATTGTTTTCAT
>JABSPQ010000010.1 GCA_013214205.1 Flavobacteriales bacterium | reverse complement strand
TTTTTGCTTATATGCTGAATTTAAGTTCGGAATATTTATACTTACAAAGTTAAACTAGATACAGAGGGTGATTGGAGAAACATATATGGGGCTATTACATTAGTACTAGTTATTGCAATTCCCTTTTTTATATTCACATTCACCAATTATGCAAAAGACCTTTATGGGAGCGACCTTGATAGTATGCAATCATTGGCAAGTGTTATAACTACATTGGTGGCATCAATTCTTGAGTTTCATAAATTGATTACAGCATGGATTGAAAGACGAAAGTTTAGAAGCTTGTTTTTTAGGCAAAAGTTTTTTTAACAAACATTGTGTTTGAATTAGTAGAAGAGCATCAATGGATTAATGATACGGATGATCCTGAACGTATTCGTTATGTAACGCCAGAATTAGAATTAGACCTCAAAGAAGCAATAAAGAAATCAAGAGGTATAATGTTTTGATACAAGTGCTTCTCCCGCGTTCGACCTCTCAACGGCACTTACAAGTTCAGCGACAACAGCAACATCGCTATTTAATAGCTTTAAAAGTAAAAAGTTCGAAGCGGAAATGACCTATCTCCAAGAAGAGGAAAAGGAGAAAAGAGCGAGTAAAAAAGCGCTTAAAGAAGAAACAGAGAAAAATGAGATTAGTCTTAGTATTTTGGGAGGTAAGTTAAGCAGGCTGATCGCTAAGGAAAACTAGATTAATGACAAAATTGATCCATTGGAGGTTATTGTTGAAAAAGACAGGACTGAAGTTGAACAGAAAATGCTCAATAAATACCTTGAGCAGCTAGAAGTGTGTGAAACTGAATTAGAGAATATAGAAGACCAATTCGAAGAATTGGAGATAAAATTAGAACGTGCAAACGAAAACTAGCCTAACTCCAAGTATATGTGTCCTAAATCACTTTTAATAACAGCTGATGATTACGGTGTCCATGACGTAATTGACAATGGAATAATAAATTGTGTTCCCAATGTAGACTGTATCGATGTAATTATAACCCACTATTCTTCAGAGTTTAGAATTAAAAACTAATAAGAAAATTCGAAGCCGAATTAACCCGCATTATTCATGACTTAATAAATGAAGGCCTAAAAAATGAGTTTATCAATTTGGATGTCACAATTTCATTTATTCAAGACTGAAAATATTTAGGATAGTTTTTTTTACCGATTTTAGTGATGTAATCAAGTCATTTAGATAAAACAAAGGGGGATATTTACTGGAAAAACCTGTCAATGTGACCACCCCATACCGGACTAATGTGACCAGGTGATACCGGAGTATTGTGACCACCTAAAAAAGAGCAAATCAACAACCGCTACTGAAGAATCAGTTCTTGAAACAAGTCCTTGTAGACAAAGGTTTTAGACAGCTGGTAGTAGATTCGTTTTTTTAGTGATTTTTATTGTCGCGCCTACTTTGAGAAGATATGTTCTAATTGAACTCACTTGCCATTTATTGGGTTTTTCAAAATTAGTGTTTTAAATTTTTTCTTTTAACAGCAAAAACATTTCATAGACAAGGCTACTTGTTATCAGACGAAAAAAATTCGCCCAAAAAGAATGATTGGAGAGCCTATCAGAGAAACACATATTTTTGACTTCTTTAATTCTATTTTCACTAGCATCGCCTCTTTTCACATAAATTTTAAGATAAATTTCACGGGCATCTTGCTCTGGCAAATTACTAACG
>JABSPQ010000001.1 GCA_013214205.1 Flavobacteriales bacterium | reverse complement strand
ACAGCAGGGGATGTATTGGATGCTCAGTCATCAGGATCTTACGACGTAGTTGTTACAGATGGTAACGGATGTTCAGGTTCTAACATAGGTGTTATTTCTGATGTGAACGGACCTTCTGTTTTATTAGGATTAAATGTGGATGTTACTTGTTTTGGTCTTGCAGATGGTATTCAAGAGTTAAATGTTACGGATGGTACTGTATTTTACGATGTGTATGTTGATGATGATCCCACTTCAGGTAATCCTCCAAAATTCCCTCAAGTAGGTTCAGAGCTACTCGAGATTGACGATTTGTTGGCCGGTAATCACAGTCTATACATAATTGACGATGCGAATTGTTCGTTGGTAGCTGCGTTTACAACGAACGAACCGGACAGTATGGAGACGTATTTAACTCCAACGCACCCACAATGTTTTGAAGCACAAGATGGTTCTATTACTTCTGCAACAAGTGGTGGTAATGCTGGTTATACTTATTCTTGGACAACAACAAGTACTTCTACACCATCAGGTCAAGATCCATCAGTACTTGCAGACGGAACTTATACTATTTCTGTTACCGATGCTCTAGGTTGTACAGCAACTAATCTTACAGATTTAAATGAACCAACGGATGTAACTGCTATAATATCGGCATTCACACCTCCTGCATGTGATGGAGATAACAACGGTAATGCAACAGTATCTTACCAAGGCGGAACTCCTAACTACGATATTGCTTGGGATGGTGGTACACCAATTACCAACTTTGCACCTTTAGATCACCAAAACACTGGTATGTTGGGCGATCAGCAATATTGTGTTACAGTAACCGATGCACAATCTTGTTCGGAAACGGCATGTGTAACGTTGGTAGATCCAACTATTCTAGCGGTAACTATTCCTACTTCAACTAATATTTCTTGTAATGGCGATTGCAATGGTACAGCAGATGCTGCCGGTTCGGGTGGTATAGGCGCTTATTCTTTCTTATGGAGTAATGCCGAAACAAATGCGAGTATCAATGGTCTTTGCCCAGGTACGTATACAGTGGTTATGGAGGATGATAATGGTTGCCAAGCTTCGACTACAGTGTTAATCACAGAACCAGACGTGTTGGAACTTACTCAGAACCTTCTTACGAATCCTTCTTGTTTTGGTGCTGAAGACGGAGCCATTGATTTAAATACAGTTGGTGGCACAGGTCCATTTACATACGCTTGGACGGGATCCTCTTCTATATCTGAGGATACTACTAATCTCTTTGATGGAGACTACGATGTAACGGTTTTAGATGCGAATGGATGTACAGCATCGATTACAAACAAATTAGTTGAGCCACAAGAAATATTATATAACATAGCAAATACCGTACAGAGTACTTGTCAGCAATCTGATGGTAGAATCGATATACTAGTAACTCAGGGTGGAGGCCCATATACTTACTTATGGAGTGATAATGTTACGACTACCGATTTCTTAGACGGGATTCCGAATGGTAGCTACGATGTAACTGTTACAGCAGCAAACACATGTACTACAATTGCTGCTCAAGGAGTAAGTGATGCTGCGGCACCAACCGTATCAATTGTGTCGCAGCCAGATACAACATCGTGTTTTGGTGTTTGTGATGGAACGGCGCTTGCTTTTGTAACAGGTGGTAATACACCATACGCTTTCCAATGGTTCTCTTCTTCTAATGTTGCAGATATTATACCAACGGAAACGGCATTAGGAATAAGTACGCTTTGTGCGGGTAATGATTATTTTTTCCGTGTAACAGATGCTTCAGGTTGTGTAGATTGGACAGACGTATCTGTAGAAACTTTCCCACTACTGGAGTCTATAATTAATTTACCTACAGATGTATCTTGTCACGATTCGTCAGACGGATCTGCAACGGTTACTGTTTGGGGTGGTAATGTAGCAAACGATTATACTTACTCTTGGGTGCCAGCTGCACAAGGAATAGCAACTGCATCGGATAGATTATTCGGAACGCATCTTGTTGTTGTAACAGACGATAACGGCTGTACAACCACGTCAAATACGGTTATTAACGAACCGGCTTATGTGATACCAACAGCATTGGAAGATATAGGATCTCTTTGTGGAGATACAACAGGGCAAGCTACTGCTACAGCGGTAGGAGGTACAAACGGACCATACACTTTCGAGTGGGTAACTCCACCTTGGGCAAATCAAATTTCACCTACGGCAACAGGCTTAAGTAATAATCAGTACACGGTTACTGCAACGGATGCGAACGGTTGTTCTGGAACAGGCGATGTAGTAATAGGCTTTGTACCTGGACCAGCAATTACTGCACAAGTTGTGAGTATACCATCTTGTCCTGGTGATGCAGATGGAGTTGTATCTGCTTCTTCGCCGCAAGGATTATTGCCATTTGTTTATCAATGGAGTAATGCACAAACTGGTCAATATGATACTCTTTTAGTTTCAGATGATTATACGGTAACTATTACAGACGGAAATGGATGTGTTGCAACGGCTGAAGTATTTTTACCAAACCCAGATCCTTTAGCAGCGGTAATTACCGTACAGGCCCAAGCTACTTGTAATGATTCGTGCGATGGTACGGCATCAATAGCAGTAACAGGTGGTACACTCACCAATCCTCTTTATGGTTATTTGTTTACGAACAATTCTAATCAAGGAGTATCTCAGTTCGGACAATTCTCTAGCCTATGTGCAGGTTCGTTAACGGTAACCGTTAGTGATGATAAAGGATGTACAGTTGTGGCGAACGAAACAATTACAGAACCAATTGCAGTTGTGGTGGATACAACTAATGTAGACTACGCAACTTGTGGACAACCAGACGGGCAAGCTTGGGTTTCTGCAACAGGAGGTAGTGGTACAGGATTTCAGTTTACATGGGGTACATCACCTCAACAAAATGGAGCTGCTAGCCCATTATTGGCTGCTGGTAGTTACACGGTTACTGCAACAGATGGGAATAGTTGTCCTGGAACAATGGATGTTATTATACCAAACTTGAATGGTCCGAGTGCAGTAGTAAATATTATTAAAGGTGTTGATTGCTACGGTGGTAGCGATGGACAACTAGAAGTAGTAGCAACTTTAGGCCAGAGCGCCTCTCCGATAGCGAGTTATTCTTGGGATCCAGTTCCTGGAACTGCATCGGGTCAAGGAACTTCTACATTTAATAACCTTACGGCACAAAATTATTGTGTAACTGTTACCGACGGAACAGGTTGTAGTATTGCAGCTTGTAATACGGTACCAACATCACCAGAATTTATTGTTAGCCTTTCTAAAACGATGATATCTTGTGAAGGAGGTTCGGATGGTGAAATGTTAGCTGTACCATCGGGAGGAACAGGTTCAGGAACTTATTCTTACGAATGGCCTACCGATGGAAATTCAATTACCCAAGGTATAACAGGTCTTACTTTTGGTCCACATGCAGTAACGGTAACAGATGGTAATCTGTGTCAACAAACAGCATCTTTAACGTTATCAGATCCTATAGCAATGTCTGGATATGTTGACCCTACTGATGTACTTTGCTTTGGAGATTCTACAGGGCAAGCCTTATTTTCAAGTATTAACGAAGGTGGTGAAGGAACGAATTACACGTATCAATGGAACAATAATCAACTTACACAATCGGCTACTTTCTTAAAGGCAAATACTTATACCGTAACTGTTACTTCAAATCAAGGTTGTATTGGTGTATTCTCAGGAGTGGTTAATCAGGATCCGCAATTACAAGTTGTACCAGGTGCTCTTATTCAACCTAATTGTTTTGGAGATCAAACAGGTGCATGGTCTGTTGCGGTTCAAGGTGGAGATCAAATTCCTGGTGGGGGCTATTATTATACTTGGAGTACTGGTGGCAGCACATCTTCGGCTGCATCGGGTATTGGAGGTAGTGTAATACCATTGTGTGTTACTGTTACAGATGCTGGCGGTTGTCAAGTAAACGTTTGTGATACAATACATAATCCACCTTATTTGGGACTTGCAACTACTGGTTTAGACCCTAGTTGTCACGATAATAATTACATAGGTGCAGCATCTACTTCTAGTTGTTTAGGAGATGGATCTGTAACGGCTATTGCAAATGGAGGAACGCCTCCGTTATCTTACGCTTGGAGTCAGAATTCGCTTTCGCAAAATGTACCTACCGCGAGTAATTTATGTGCCGATAACTATACGGTTACAGTTACAGATGCGAATAGTTGTACTGTAACGGGGGATGTCGAAATTACTTCTCCGCCCGAATTACAAGTAAACGCGATTTACAATCAATCTACATGTGGCAACCCGGATGGTCAGATAACAGCAATACCTTATGGTGGTGCAAATGGTATCTTCTCCATATTATGGGATGATAATACTACCGGTATGGTTAAGTCTAACTTGACAGCGGGTTCTTACAATGTTACTATTTCAGATCAGAATAACTGTGTTTTAGAAAGCGTATTCTCTTTCGGTGATATTTTAGGACCAGTAAACGATACAATTTATGCAGATTCAATATCGTGCTTTGGTGCAAACGATGGTGTTCTTTATACTACAGTACCAAGTATAGGTACAGCGCCTTACACGTATACTTGGAATAATTCTGTCGGAGATAGCTATGGTGGAAGTGCTGCTATTGCAACAACTGGACTTCCACAAGGTTTATATGACCTAGTGGTTGTAGATGCACTTGGATGTGTTGCTGCAGAAGGAACGGTAGGCATTATAGAGCCACCTCAGATTATTTTCGATGCATTTATTTTAGATATTGATTGTTTTGGATTTTGTGATGCTGAGGTAATGGGTTGGGCCGTTGGTGGTGTTGAACCTTATACTATGATGTGGACCAATGCTTTAAGCACTTCAGGTATTGGGGTTAGTGAAACTGCAACACAGACTGGTTTATGTGCAGGAACATATACTATTACTATCGAAGATGTAAACGGTTGCCAAGAAACTTTAACAAGAATAAGTAGTGAGCCAACAACACCTTTACAACTTACTACAGTGGGTGTTACACCAAATTTCTGTTACGATGAAACTTTGGGAACTATTACTGTATCGCTACAAGGAGGTACCATTATTCCTGGAAACCCTGACTTATATGCTTATAATTGGAGCAACAATGTGAACAATACAGGTTTTACGAATTCGGCATACAACTTAAGAGCAGGTGCATATTCTTTAACTGTTACAGATGATAATAGCTGTACAGTTTCCGACGTATATGTGATTACAGAGCCCACGGAATTAGTTTTAACACTTACTACAGATTCTAGCCATTGCGATAGATCGGACGGAGGCATGACAGCAAATGTTAGCGGTGGTACACCTTCTTATTCATATGTATGGGGCACTGGATCTACAGAGCAATCGATAGTGGATGTTTTAGCCAATACGTACACAGTTTCTGTTACCGATAACAACGGATGTACAATTACT